>JBDTNI010000074.1:0-7691 GCA_039933815.1 Betaproteobacteria bacterium | reverse complement strand
GCCCGCCGACGAGGTGGCGCACGTGCAGCTTCGCCATCTCGTTGTCGGACAGGTCGTACGCGTCGATGCGCCCGCGCCGCAGCGTCTTCAGCAGCCGCTCGGTCTCGCGCCGGTCGGCGACCTCGATCCCGACGAACAGGTGCGCCACCTTCGGATCGGCGTACCGGTAGTTGAATTCGGTGACGGAGCGGTTGCCGAGCAACTTGCAGAACGCGCGAAAGCTGCCCGGCCGCTCGGGGATGGTGACGGCGAGCACCGCCTCGCGATGCTCGCCGAGTTCCGCCCGCTCGGCGACGAACCGGAGCCGGTCGAAGTTCATGTTCGCGCCGCACGCGACGGCCGCGAACGTCCGGTTCCGCCCCCCGTTGCGCGCGACCCACGCCTTGACGCCGGCCACCGCGAGCGCGCCCGCCGGCTCGAGGATCGACCGCGTGTCCTCGAACACGTCCTTCAGCGCCGCACAGAGCGCGTCGGTGTCCACCGTCACCATCTCGTCGACATACTTCCGCGCGAGGCGGAACGTCTCGCGGCCCACCTGCTTGACGGCCACACCGTCCGCGAACAGCCCGACGTGCGGCAACACGACGCGCCGTCCCGCGGCAAGCGAGCGCGTCATCGCGTCCGAATCCGCCGGCTGGACGCCGACGATGCGCACGTCGGGCCGCACCCGCTTTACATAGCTCGCCACGCCGCCGATCAGGCCGCCGCCGCCCACGCCGACGAATATCGCGTCGAGCGGACCCGGACACTGGCGCAGGATCTCCAGGCCGATCGTCCCCTGTCCGGCGATGACGTACGGATCGTCGTACGGGTGGACGAACGTCGCACGCGACTTCTTCTGGAGCTGCAATGCCTTTGCGTACGCGTCCGAATAGGAATCGCCGTGCAGCACTACGCGCGCCCCGCGCTTCTGCACGGCCGCGATCTTGATCTGCGGCGTGGTCACGGGCATGACGATCGTTGCGTCGCAGCCCAGTCGCTGCGCCGCCAGCGCGACTCCTTGCGCGTGGTTGCCGGCGGATGCCGCGATCACGCCGCGCGCGAGTTCCGCCGCGCCGAGGTGCGCCATCTTGTTGTAGGCGCCCCGAAGCTTGAACGAAAACACGCTCTGCTGGTCCTCGCGCTTCAGCAGCACGCGGTTTCCGATTCGCTCGGACAGCGTCGCGGCGAGTTCGAGCGGTGTCTCGACGGCGACGTCGTATACCTTCGCCGTAAGGATCTTCTGCAGGTAGTCGACGGGCATCCGGACCGGCGCTCGGCCGCGCATTTGCAATAGCCGTCGAGCGTATCAGGTTCCGTCCGCCGGCCCGTTGTACCGGTTCGCGCTCGTGACGGTCAGGCGACCCGCTCCGGAGGGCACCGGGCGGACAGCGATGCGCGGCGAGGCGCGCGGACGATCAGGCGCCGCCGTACCTGCCGCGCGCGCCGGCGACGGCGTCCGGATCCATCGCAGCGACGAGCCGCGCCGTGGACGCGCCCGCGCCAACGTTCGACAGCCAGACGACCTGCCCCTTGTGCAACGGCCGGGAACGCGCGCCGCCGTCGAGGAGCGCGCCGGCGACGTCACCCAGCGTCGGCTCGTGGCCCACGACCAGCACGAATGGCGTCGACGGCCAGCCGGCCGCGCGCAGGACGTCGTCCACGCCGGCGCCCGGCGCGAGATCGCGCACGGTTTCGAACGGCCGACCCAGCGCCGCCGCCGTCTGCTGCGTTCGCACCGCCGGCGCGGCAATGATGCGCGCATCGGCCGCGAGCCGGCTTGCGAGCCACGAGGCCATGCGCGCGGCATCGGCGCGGCCGCGCGCGGTCAACCGCCGCTGCGCGTCCGGCTCGCCATCCTCGGCCTCGCAGTGACGCCACAGGATCAATTCCATGCGTCAGGCAACGGCCATCGGCTCGAACGCGCGCGGCACGTCCTCGGCCGCCTCCAACGCGAGCCAGAGGCAGCCCGCCTTCGATTCGCGGGCGAGCGCCTCGAGATAGCTGCGGTGCGCGGCCATTTCGTCCGGATGGGGAATGATCCGGTGGATCACGTAACCCGTCATTGCGTTCGCGCCATCCTGCGCGTGGCGCGATCCGGGCATCGACATCACCGGCATCTGCATGTCGATGATCAGCGTCTCCTGGCCGCGCGTCATCGCCAGATAGACCTCCGCCAGCAATTGCGCGTCGAGCAGCGCGCCATGCAGCGTTCGCTGTGCGTTCGAAACGCCGAAGCGCTCGCACAGCGCGTCGAGATTGTTGCGCTTGCCGGGAAATACGTCGCGCGCCATTGCCAGCGTGTCGACGAGCCGACCGTAGACGGACGTGGACCGCGGGAAGCCGCACAGGTCGAATTCGTAATCGAAGAAGGCAACGTCGAATGCGGCGTTGTGGATGATCCACTCGCTGCCACGCGAGAAGTCGATGAATTCGGCGACGATATCCGCGAAACGCGGCTTGCCCCGCAGGTCGTCGCGCGTGAGTCCGTGAACTTCGGTGGCCGCGAAGTCGATGTCGCGCTCGGGGTCGAGCCGGTAGTGCAGGTGGCGGCCCGTCAACCGGCGGTTGACGAGCTCGACGGCCGCGATTTCGATGATCCGGTGTCCCTGCTTGGGATCGAGACCCGTCGTCTCGGTGTCGAGCAGAAGCTGTCGCATGGAGTGTGAACGGGTGTCTGCAGAGCGATGAGCGCCGCGCAACCGCCGCGCCGAAGACAAGTGTACGGGAGCCGCGTTACTTGCGGTACTTCTGGATCGTCGACTGGATTTCGGCGATGGCGCGCTCGATCTCGTCGTCGGTCACGTCGCGCTGGATGCCGGGCCGGTCGTTCAGCGTGATCGTGCTCTCGAGTTGCGTCTCGAACTGGCCGAGCGCCATCGCATCCGTCGTCGTCGACGGCTGGTCCGCAAGCGTCTCCGGTCCCCAGCGCACGATGATCGCAGAAGCGTTGTCGCCCTCGGCGCCGCCGCGCTCCTCGGCTTCTTTCATGATCTGCGGCGCGGTGGTGAGAATCGGCGTCGACGTCAGCATCGTCGACAGCTCGCGCATCGGATAGACACTCCACAATCCGTCCGTGCAGAGCACGAGAATGTCGCCGTTCAGAAGCGGCGTGCGACGCGACAGGTCGATGACCGGCTCGGCGGCCCCGCCAAGGCAGCTGAAGATCTTGTTGCGATCGGGATGCGTGACGACGTCCTGCGGCGCGATGATGCCCTGGTCGACGAGGTACTGTACCTTCGAGTGATCCTTCGTTGCGCCGATCAGCTTGCCTTGCCGCAGCAGATAGAAGCGCGAGTCGCCGACGTGCGCCCAGTACACGTGGCCACCCTGCACGACCACGGCGACGCAGGTCGTCCGCGGCGTCTCGAGCATCGAGAACTGACTCGCATACGAGCCGAGCGCTGCATGTGCGCGCAGCATCGTCTCCTGCATGAATTTAAGCGGGTTGAGCAGTATGGGCTTCGCCTCCTGCTGAAAACGCTCGATGAAGAGACGCACGGCAATCTGCGCAGCAATATCGCCGCCGATGTGGCCGCCCATGCCGTCGGCGATGACGAGCAGCAGCGTCTCGCGGCTGTACGTGTAGGCCGTGCGGTCCTGGTTGGCCTCGCGCCCGCCCTTGCGCGATTCCTGGAAAATCGTGAACTGCATCGCGATGCCGTCAGGCGCCGATCTCCGAGAACAGGACGCGCTTCAGGTTGCCGAAGAACGTGAGCTTGCGCTTGTTGGGCGTGATGTCGCGGATCGCGCGCTGCAGCGCGAAAACGCTCTGTGGGCGCTCGAGCGGATCCAGCCGCAGGCACCAGTCGATCACCTCGAGCAGATTGTCCGAGTACTGGCCCGACCAGATCTTCTTGGCCGACACGAGATGGTCCTCGGCGAGGCGCGCGTCGGCGGCCTGCGGCGCGAACGCCGCGAGACAGGCGAACATCGAAGCGCCCGTGCCGTAGACGTCGGTCCAGGGCCCGAGCCGGTCGTGGTCGCGATATTGTTCGGGCGCCGCGAAACCCGGGGTGTACATCGGCGCAAGCTTCGGTCGATTGCTGGCAAGCGTCTGCCGCGCGGCGCCGAAGTCGAGCAGAACGGGACTCCCGTCGGTGCGGAGGTAGATGTTGGCCGGTTTGATGTCGAGATGCAGGATCTTGTGCGTGTGCACCTCGCGCAACCCGGTGAGGAGCTGCATGAAGACCTGCCGCACGAACCGCTCGGACATCTGGTCCTGCCGCATCTGGATCTGCTGCTGCAGCGTGCGCCCGCGCTCGTAGCGCATGACCATGTACACCGTCTCGTTGGCGCGAAAGAAGTTCAACACGCGCACGACGTTCGGGTGATTGATCTTGGCGAGCGCCCGGCCCTCCTCGAAGAAGCATTTCATGCCGTAACGAAACGACTGCAGGTTTTCGGCCGAGCTCGCCCGGACGATGTCCCCCTCGGTGCGCAAAACCAGCGATGCCGGCAGATATTCCTTGATGGCGACCGGGCTGCCGGTTTCGTCGAACGCGCGATAGACGATCGAAAAGCCGCCCCGGCTGATCTGGCGATCGATCCGGTAATTTAGCAGCGGATAACCGCCCGGGAGCGCTTGGTTGGTGACGGGCATCGGGTTTCGAGTGGCGGCGGACCACGTGCAAATAGAGTGGCCCCGCAATTCGCGTGCCAAAGGCTCCGATCTGCCTTGCGCCGGAGACGTAGAACGCATACATTGTCCCCGATGCGCGTCCCGCGAGTAAAGTCGGAATGGCCGCTGGTACCGGCGCTCGGGGCAAATCTTTCACCATGATCCTCAGCATGACCGGTTTCGCGGCCGCATCCACTGAGATTCCAGGCATCTCGCTTGCAGCGGAACTGCGCTCGGTCAACCACCGCTATCTCGACGTCACGATCAAGCTCCCCGACGAGCTCCGTTCACTCGAGACGTCGTTACGGGAGCGGATCGCGGCAGCGCAGAAGCGCGGCAAGGTCGAGTGCCGGGTCGCGATGGCGCGTACCGTGGGCTCGGCCGTCGGCATCGCGATCAATGCTGAGCGCGTGGCGCAACTCGCGGCCGCCGCAACGGCCGTTGCGCGGGCGCTGCCCGGCACACCACCGCTGACGACGGCGGACGTCCTTCGCTGGCCCGGCGTGATCGTCGATGCAACGATCTCGCCCGACGTGTTGGCCGAGCACGTCGACGCGCTCGTCCAACGCGCGCTGGCCGAGATGACGGACGCGCGGGCACGCGAAGGCGCCAAGCTCCGCGCGGTGCTGGAGGCGCGCTGCACGGACATCGACGCCCAGCTGACGCGGGTGACGCCGCGCATACCGGCGCTTCACGCCGCCTACCTGGAAAAGCTCGGCGGCCGGTTGCGGGACGCGGGGCTCGAGCCCAACGACGAGCGGTTGAAGCAGGAGCTCGCACTCTTCGCGACGCGGATCGACGTCGCCGAGGAAGTCGCGCGGCTCGCCGCGCATGTCGGCGAGATCCGGCGCGTACTCGCACAGGGGGGCGGCGCGGGCAAGCGGCTCGACTTCCTCGCGCAAGAGCTGCATCGGGAGGCGAATACCCTCGGCTCGAAATCGGTCGACGCCGAGGTCTCGCAGGCATCGCTCGAGCTCAAAGTGCTCATCGAGCAGATGCGCGAGCAAGTGCAGAATCTCGAGTGAGTACGGCGCGCGAGGCGACGCCGAGCGGAGGCCCGAAGGGCCCGTCGCCGCACGGAACGAGTGAGGCCGACGCGCTGACGCCGTGCGTGGCGCCGCACGCACGAGGAGGCCGAGAGTGAGGTCCGCATGGCGCAGCCCGCGCTCCGCAGTGGCCGACGTCCCGCCAAGGGCGCAACGAGCCCAGGCGTGAGCGGAGCGCCGTGACGATCACCACCCGCAGTCCGGGCGCGTCCGGGTGCCTCTTCGTCGTCGCTGCGCCGTCGGGCGGCGGCAAGAGCAGCATGGTCAACGCGCTGCTCGAACGCGAGCCGGGCATCCGGCTGTCGGTGTCGTACACGACGCGGCCCCCGCGGCCCGGCGAATCGGCGGGCAATCACTACCATTTCGTCGATGTGCAGGCATTCCTGGCGCTGAAGGACAACGGCGAATTCCTCGAGCACGCGTACGTACACGGCAACTGGTATGCAACCTCGGCGACGTGGCTGCGTGAACAGGTCGCGGCCGGTCAGGACGTGCTGCTCGAGATCGACTGGCAGGGCGCTGCCCAGGTGCGGCGACTCATGCCCGATTCCGTTCAGATCTTCATCCTGCCGCCGTCGATCGAGGCGCTGCAAGAACGGCTGACCAAGCGCGCGCAGGACCCACCGGAGATCATCGCGCAGCGCCTCACCGCCGCGCGCGAGGAGATGCGCCACAGCGCAGAATTTGATTATGTTATTATGAATCAGGACTTTGCACGTGCCGTCGATGACCTTTCCGTCATCGTTCGCGCCGCCCGGTTGACGGCAGCACGGCAGCACGTAAGGCACGCCAAGGCGCTCGCAGCGCTTTTAAACCCAGCATCCTGAAAAGGTCATCATGGCTCGCATCACGATCGACGACGTCCTCGCCAGAATTCCCAACCGATTCGAATTGACGCTCGCCGCGACGAACCGCGCGCGACAGATCACCTCCGGCGCATTGCCGCTGGTCGAGCCCGATCGCGACAAACCAACGGTGATCGCGTTGCGCGAGATGGCGGCCGGCAAAGTGGGGATCGAGATGCTGACGAAGATCGCGCCTACCGTCACGCTGTAACACCATCTCCCGGGCGCAGGGCCAGGCATGTCGGAGATCGCCGAATTCACGCGGCACCTCGGCCACTACCTGCCGGCGCCCGACGTCGCGCTCGTCGAGCGCGCGTTCGAGTTTTCCGAGTCGGCGCACCGCGGGCAATTCCGCAAATCCGGCGAGCCGTACATCACGCATCCGCTCGCGGTGGCGAGCATTCTGTCGGAATGGCAGCTCGACGCCGAGGGCCTCGCCGCGGCGCTCCTCCACGACGTGATGGAGGACACGTCGGTCACGCGCAACGAACTCGAATCGACGTTCGGCAAGCCGGTGGCCGCCATCGTGGACGGCTTGTCCAAGCTCGACCAGCTCGAGTTCGCGACGCGCGAGGATGCGCAGGCCGAAAGCTTCCGCAAGATGCTGCTGGCGATGGCGCGCGACGTTCGCGTCATCCTGATCAAGCTCGCCGATCGCCTGCACAACATGCGCACGCTCGACGCGATGGCGCCGGCGCACCGCAAACGCATCGCGCGCGAGACGCTCGACATCTACGTGCCGATCGCGAACCGGCTGGGCCTGAACGCGCTTTTCCTGGAGTTGCAGGACCTGTCGTTCAAGCACCTGTTCCCGCTTCGCTACCGGATTCTCGCGCACGCGATCAAGATGGCGCGCGGCAACCGGCGGGAGGTGATGAACCGGCTGCTCGACGTGATCCGCGACGGCTTCCTGCGCGCCGGCATCGCCGCCGTGGTGACGGGTCGCGAGAAGACCGTCTATTCGGTTTACAAGAAGATGCGAGAAAAGCGCTACACGTTCTCGCAGGTGTTCGACATCTACGGCGTCCGCGTGCTGGTTGCCGACAAGCCGACCTGTTATCGCGCGCTCGGCGTGCTGCACGAGCTGTACAAGCCCATTCCGGGCAAGTTCAAGGATTACATCGCCATCCCGAAGGCGAACGGCTACCAGTCGCTGCACACGACGCTGTTCGGACCCTTCGGGACGCCGCTGGAGGCGCA
>JBDTNI010000073.1:0-7814 GCA_039933815.1 Betaproteobacteria bacterium | reverse complement strand
CGCGGCGGGGCTGCCTGATGTTCACGGGCATCGTGCAGGCCGTCGGCGCGGTCGCGTCGCGCGAGCCGCGCGCCGAAGGTGTGCGGATCCGCGTGACCTCGCCGGGCTTCGACATTGCCGATGTCGCGATTGGCGACAGCGTCGCCGTCGCCGGCTGCTGCCTGACGGTGGTCGACATCGGAGGGGGCGCGCTCGCGTTCGACGTCTCGGCGGAGTCGTTGCGGTGCACCACCGGCTTCGAGTCGGGGCGCCGCGTGAACCTCGAAAAGGCGCTGCGCCTTGCGGACCGCCTGGGCGGTCATCTTGTCAGCGGGCACGTCGACGGAATCGGGACCGTGGCGACGTTCGCGCCGGTCGCCGCCGATCGCGATGGTAGCTGGGCGCTCGCGATCGATGCGCCGCCGGACATCGCCCGTTTCATCGCCGCCAAGGGATCGATGGCCGTCGAAGGCGTCAGCCTGACGACGAATGCGGTCGGCGGCCGGCGATTTACCGTCAATGTGATCCCGCATACACTGGCCGTGACGACGCTGGGCCAGCTTGCGGCCGGTGACGCCGTCAACCTGGAGGTCGACGTGGTGGCTCGCTATATCGAGCGCCTGTCGTCCGCCGCGGCGGAACTGGGTGAATGATGCGCGACCCGATCAAACGCATCGCGCATCCCCGACAACGCGACGTCGAACCGGCGAGCGGCACGCACTTGTTGCCGCGGCGCCTGACAAGAGGAAAACCGATGGACCTGACAACGCTCGAGCGCCTGCCGATGTGGATCGGGGGTCGCGCATATGCACCCACGACGACCCGGTACGGCGAAGTGACCAATCCCGCCACCGGCGAGGTAATCCGCCATGTCCCGTTCGCGAACGCCGCGGACGTCGACGCTGCCGTCGCCGCCGCGACGGCGGCCTTCCACTCCTGGTCGAAAACGCCTGCGCTGCGGCGTGCGCGCGTTTTAATGAAGTTTCGCGATCTCCTCGAACGCCACCGGAAGGACCTCGCGAAAATCGTCACGCAGGAACACGGCAAGACGCTGGCCGACGCGGAAGGTTCGATCACGCGCGGTATGGAAGTCGTCGAATTCGCCACGGGCATCCCGCATCTGTTGAAGGGCGAGCACAGCGAAAGCGTCGGTACCGATGTGGACAGCTGGTCAATGCGCGTGGCGGTGGGCGTGTGCGCGGGCATCACGCCGTTCAATTTTCCGGCAATGGTCCCGATGTGGATGTTTCCGATCGCCATCGGCTGCGGCAATACCTTCGTGCTGAAGCCGTCCGAACGCGACCCGACGCTTTCGCTGCGCGTCGCCGAGCTTCTCGACGAGGCAGGGCTGCCCCCCGGCGTGTTCAATGTCCTACATGGCGACAAGGAGGCGGTCAACGCGCTGCTCGAGCATCCGGACGTTCGCGCCATCTCCTTCGTCGGATCGACGCCGATCGCCCGCCACATCTATGAGACCGGTGCGCGTCACGGCAAGCGCGTCCAGGCGCTGGGCGGCGCGAAAAACCACGCGATCGTCATGCCGGATGCCGATGTGGATTTCGCGACCGAGGCCATCATCGGCGCCGGCTACGGGTCGGCAGGCGAGCGGTGCATGGCGATCTCCGCGGTGGTGGCGGTAGGCGACGTCGCCGACTCGCTTGTCGAGCGCCTGGCTGCGCGGGCGCGGCGTATCACCACCGGGCCCGGCGATGCGCCCGATATCGAGATGGGTCCCGTCATCACGTGTGCCGCACGCGATCGAATCACTGGGCTGATCGACCGTGGCGTCGCCGACGGCGCGACGCTGGTGGTCGATGGGCGCAAGCCCAAGATCACCGGGCACGAAGCGGGATTCTTCGTGGGCCCGACGCTGTTCGACCGCGTGACGCCGGACATGGCCATCTACCGCGAAGAGATCTTCGGGCCGGTGCTGGTGGTCGTCCGGGCCGAATCGCTGTCCGACGCCATCGCAATGATCAACGCCAACCCTTATGCGAATGGCGCCGCGCTCTTCACGCGCAGCGGGCACGCGGCGCGCCGCTTTCAGCAAGACGTCGAAGTGGGCATGGCCGGGATCAACGTACCCATTCCCGTGCCGATGGCGTTCTATTCGTTCGGCGGCTGGCGCAACTCGCTGTTCGGTGATCTGAACGTCCATGGCGCGGACGGCGTTCGCTTCTATACGCGGCTGAAGACGATGACCGCACGGTGGCCCGACGACGGCAGCGCGGCGCCGGGATTTCACATGCCGCTGATGGGATAGCTGCCGCGGCACTAAAAGGCGTCGTCGACGACGCGCCACGAAACGCGGTGGCTCGCGCTGGACGGGGCGAGTGTTGCCTGGACGAACGCCGTGCCTTTCGCGGCGTCGACGCGTACGGTGACGCGGAAGTACGGCGCAGGTGCCGGCCAGAGGGCCCTGGCGCCGGGGGGTGCGGCCGCGACCGGCGGTGACAGCGTGCAATTGTCGCGCGTGGCGTCACCGGCGCTGCGGCAGAGTCGTTCGATCACGTAACGAAGCGCGTGACGATCGCCGGCATCGAGTGTCGGTAGCACGGCTGGATACAACGGCACTGCCTGCAGCACGCGCGGGATGCCCCGTCGGTCCTCACCGGGTTGCCGCGACGCGTAGTAGTGCTGCGATGGATCGTCGCGCGTCATGTCGACGATCGCAGCGCGCACGAACAGCGCATCGACGGCGCGCTCGACGCCGTCCTCGGCTTGCCAGACCGCCTGCAGTTGCGAAGCGACGTTGCCGCCGATTGCCGCATCGGTTGCAACGGCGCGATCGATGGACAATGTCGCGAGCGCCAGCGCGAGCATCGTGATCATCGCGACGAACAGGATCACACCGCGCTGGCCGGACGTGCGCCGACTTTGACCGGCGCGCACCGTGACTACCGGGTCCATACCGAATTTCGCAGCGGCACGATGGTTTCGAGCGCGCGGTAGCGGTAACCTCCGGCGCTCGTGGGCGCGACCGTTCCCGCAATCCGTCCCGGACAGCGGGTCTTGTCGTCCAGCTCGCAATCGAAAAGAACGAACGGGGTGGAACGCGTCACGCGATCGTCGGTGCGGTCGGTGCGCGCAATGACACCGATCCGCAGCGCGACGATCTTCGCCAGCGCGGCGGGAGATGCGCCCAGTACGTCCGGCGCTGTCCACGACGAGGCCGGCGCCGCACCGACCCAGTCGTCGACGATGCCATCACCATCATTGTCGAGCCCGTAGAGCGCCTTCATCAGCCATACATTGGACACGACCGGACTTGGCGCGTCACCGTTCGCCACGTCGGTGCTCCGCAGCGTGCTCGCATCGACATCGAATCGAAGCGTCGATTCGCGCGTGGCGGGGCCGAGGCTGATCACGATCGAGTTGGCGGGGATGTCGACTGTCAGCGACGAATGCTCGAGCTCGACGATCCCCGCCGACACCGGGCGGATTGCCGTGATGTCGGTCACGGCGCACCGACCGGCGCCCCCGGCGACGGCGATGCGGTCACCCACCGCGACGCCATCGACGGCTTCCACGTGCAGCGGAGCGCCCGCCGGCGTATCGGCGACGATACGCAGCGGCACGGCTATCGTGGCGAGAGACTGGCGTATGACCAGTGCGTCCGAGCGGTCGCCGCCGCCGCCGTCGACGATGATCGCGGCAATCGGGCGAAGCGTGCGGCCGACGTTCGTGTCGACCGCACACTGTTCGAACCAGCGCGCGGCGGCGCGGATGCCGGTGCCGGCGTTGCCGGTGCGCAACGTGATCGCCGCCAGCGCGTAGGCGGCGGTGGCCTGCGCGTCCGCGGCCGCCACCGTGGTGCGTCCGATGTCATGCAGCGCTACGAACGTCCGATAGGCGAGCACAATCGTCGCCATTGCGATGGCGAGCGCGACCATGACGTCGACCAGTGTGAAGCCGCGTGAACGGACGCGGGCGACGCCGCAGGTCGGCGCGCTCATCGCGCCTGTTCGTCCACGTAGTGCGAGGCGGTTGGGCGGCATCATCGCGCGACGACGGAGCTCATCGACGCTGCCCGCGGCGCCGCTCCGGGTGATTGCCAGCGCACTGTCACGATGACCCGCCGACTCGCCTGGGACGGCCCCGGTTCGACGCTCACGCTCGGGCGATTGGCGAGATCGGTGACACCGGGCAGTCGTCGCGCGGTCGCGGCGAGCGCTGTCCATCCGGTGCCCCCTGCGTCGTAACGCGCCGCGAGCTGCCCTGGATCTTCGGTCGCCATCCGGCCGAGCGTCGCCGCCGCAATCGCGAGCGCATCGGCGCGGTAGAGCGCTTCGCGGCTCGATCGGAGGGCGTCGCCGACGGACTTCATCAGCGTGGCCGTCGAAATCGATACGACGAGCAGGGCGATCAGTGCCTCGATCAGGAATGTGCCGCGCGACGGATGAGGGGCTCGCAAGCGAGCTCCGGCCGGAACGGGCGGCGCCCGGCGATCAGACGCAGAAGCCATCGCGTCGAATCGTCCAGCAATCGGAGCCGCGCAGCCACCCGGCGGGCGCCGAGCGTGTGACCTTCACGCCAGCTTCATCGATCGTGTAGACGAACGCCGACATCCCCTGGGCGGCGTTGCCCCGCGCGGTGAGCGTGAAGGTCGTCGCGGTCGCGCGGCAGTCGACGGTGAAGGCGTCGCCGCTGGCCGCAGACGGATCGACGCCGCAGTCGCCCAATGCATTGACGTAGCTCTGCTCGTCCAGGAAGCGCACGTCGAGGCGGGCGCGGAGATCCGACAGGCGCGTCACGGCCTCGAGAATGCGCGCTCGCTCGACGTGCGACGTGTACGAAGGGAGCGCTACCGCTGCAAGCACAGCGACGATCGCGACGACGATCATCGTCTCCAGCAGCGTGAAGCCAGCGCGGGCCGCGTTCATGGGCATGGCTGGGACGTCGTTTGCGCCCGGACGCGGCCGCTCCCCGCCAGCACGACCTTCCGCGCCGCGTGACCGCGCCGGCAGATGGTAAACGTGCCCATCTGCAGCGCTCCGGCGAGCGTTCGCGCGTACCCCGACGTTGTATACGACACGTAATTCTCGACGGGACGGTTGCCGCGGACCGTGATGCCCTCGGGCGCACGCGGCTCGCGCGCGAGCGCGGCGGCGGCGTCGCCGACAAGGTCGGACAGGGCCAGCGTCGTCCACCCGTCTTCCCAACGGCCGGTGGATGTCGTGCACGACAAGCCGGTTGTCGGGCAGACGACGATCCGACGTCCGCGCCCGACGGCTTCGCTGCGGGCGCGCTCGAGCGCCTGGACCAGGGCGTCAGCACGACCCTGCAACTCGCGCTCGGCCATCCAGCGAGCCCAGGCGGGCACGGCGGCGAACAGCACGACCGCGGCGATGGCGGCTGCCACGAGCAGCTCGAGAAGGGTGAAGCCTGCAGGCTGGATTCGCACGCCGCGGACCGGTAAGAGACGCAACGGCGGCAGTGTAGGAACGGTCGCGTGGCGTCGGAAATCGGCGGCATGGCCTAGATCACCGGTGGCATTGCCCTATGCGCGACGCGCGGCCTTGACAGCCGATATTTCATGTCTAAACTATTTCGGCAAGGGAGTGCCGTTCCACGCTCGTGGACGGTCCAAAGAAAAAAATGCGGATGCTTTGCATAGGGGGCGGTCCGGCGGGACTCTACCTCGCGCTGCTGATGAAGCTCGCCAGCGCCGACCACGCGGTTCGGGTGGTCGAGCGCAACCGCCCCTACGACACGTTCGGGTGGGGCGTCGTTTTTTCGGATCAGACGCTCGGCAACCTTGCCGAGGCGGACCCGCAGACGGCCGACGAGATCACAGACGCGTTCAATCGCTGGGACGACATCGACGTCCATTTCAAGGGACGCACGATCACGTCCGGCGGTCACGGTTTTTGCGGCATCGGTCGCAAGCGCCTGCTGAACATCCTCCAGCATCGGTGCGAAGCGCTCGGCGTCGAACTCGTGTTCGAGACGTCCGTTGCCGACGACGCCGCGGCGGCGTCGGACTTCGAAGCCGATATCGTCGTGGCGTCGGACGGCGCCAACAGCAGGATCAGGGAGCGCTACTCGTCGTCGTACGCGCCCGATATCGAATTGCGGGAATGCAGGTTCGTGTGGCTCGGCACGAGGAAGCGATTTCCCGCTTTCACGTTCGCGTTCGAGCAGACGCCGTTCGGATGGTTCCAGGCGCACGCGTACGAGTATGACGACGACACGTCCACATTCATCGTCGAGACGCCCGAGCATGTCTGGCGGGCGGCAGGGATCGACCGGATGTCGCAGGAGGATGGCATCGCGTTCTGCGAGCGGCTTTTCGCACGCTATCTCGACGGGCACAACCTGATGTCGAACGCCACGCACTTGCGCGGGTCGGCCATCTGGATACGTTTTCCGCGCGTGATCTGTCGTTCGTGGACGCATTGGCGCAAGGCGGGGGACAGGGAAGTGCCGGTAACGCTGATCGGCGACGCCGCGCACACGGCACATTTTTCGGTAGGCTCCGGCACGAAGCTCGCGCTCGAGGACGGCATCGCGCTGTCGCGCGCGCTCACGACCGGCCCCGACGTGCGCACGGCGCTGGCCGCGTACGAGTCGCAGCGCAGCGTCGAAGTGCTGAAGCTTCAGAACGCCGCGCGGAATTCGACCGAATGGTTCGAGAACGTCGACCGCTACACGTCGTTCGACGCGGTGCAGTTCGCCTACAGCCTGCTGACGCGCAGCCAGCGCATCTCGCACGAGAACCTTCGGCTGCGCGATCCCGGATTTGTCCGCGGCGCGGAGCGTTGGTTCGCCCACGCGCCGCCCACGCAGGCCGGGCCGCCGCCGCCGATGCTGACGTCGTTCACGCTGCGCGGCGTGACGCTGCCCAATCGGATCGTCGTGTCGCCGATGGCCCAGTACTCGTGTGTCGACGGGCTGCCCGACGACTACTACCTGGTCCATGTCGGTAGTCGTGCCCACGGCGGGGCCGGCCTCGTGTTCACGGAGATGACGTGCGTGTCGGCCGATGCGCGGATCAGCCAGGGCTGTGCCGGGTTGTATTCACAGGCGCACGTCGACGCGTGGCGACGGATCGTCGATTACGTGCACGACAGGACGCATGCGCGAATTGCGCTGCAACTCGGTCACGCGGGCCCCAAGGGCTCGACACAGCGCGGCTGGGAGGACGCCGACGAGCCGCTGGTGCGGGACAACTGGCCGCTGATCGCGCCGTCGGCGCTCGCGTACGGTGCGCACAACCAGGTGCCGCGCGCGATGACGCGCGACGACATGGATCGCGTCCGTGACGATTTCGTCACGGCGACGCGGCGGGCGGTCGCATGCGGCTTCGATTGGATTGAGCTTCACTGTGCGCACGGGTACCTGATGTCCGCGTTCCTCGGGCCGCTGACCAACCGCCGCGGCGACGGATATGGCGGCACGATCCAGAACCGCTGCCGTTATCCGCTGGAAGTCTTCCGCGCGATGCGCGATGCGTGGCCGGCCGACCGGCCGATGTCCGTGCGCATTTCGGCGCACGACTGGGCGCCCGGCGGCAACACGCCCGACGACGCCGTCGTCATCGCCACGCTGTTCAGGGACGCCGGTGCCGATCTGATCGACGTGAGCTCGGGTCAGACGACGCGCGACGCGAGGCCGGTCTACGGCCGCATGTACCAGACGCCGTTCTCGGATCGCATCCGCAATGAGGTCGGCATCGCGACGATGGCCGTCGGTGCGATCTTCGAGCCCGATCACGTCAACAGCATCATCATGGCGGGACGTGCGGATCTGTGCGCCCTGGCGCGGCCGCATCTCGCCGATCCCTACTGGACCCTGCACGCCGCGGCGCAGCTCGGCTATCACGCCATGCCGTG
>JBDTNI010000072.1:0-7860 GCA_039933815.1 Betaproteobacteria bacterium | reverse complement strand
TGGCGGCCGATTTCGCCGCGAACTATCGAGCGAATTTACGGGACAGGACACTAGCGAGACGCGCGCGACATGAACACGACACGCTCGAACAGGTGCACGTCCTGCTCGTTTTTCAACAGTGCGCCGTGCAGCGGCGGAATGAACGCGTCTTGCCGGTGCCGGGCTCGCCCTTGACGAGCAGCGGCCGCGTGAGTATCAGGGCGGCGTTTACGGCGAGCTTGAGGTCGTCGGTGGCGACGTAGGTGGCCGATCCTTCGAAACGCATGGATGCTCCCGCCGGTTGATCCACTGATGTTAGCCGAAGTGACGCGACAGCGCCTGCAACAGCCACAGCATCGACATGCCGGCGACGAGCGTCGTCAGCGTGCTGCGCGTCGAGAAGGCGACTCCGGCCGCCGCCACGGCCGCCACGATCTTCTCCCACGCGACCGGCGCCGCGCCGAGCGGCACCGCGACGATCATCGGCAGCACGAGCGCCGTCAGCATCGCGGCGGGAACGTAGCGAAACGCGCGACCCAGCACCGCCGGCACCTGTCGCCGCGCGAACAACGCAATGAACGACAGCCGCGACAGGTAATTGAGCGCGCCGACGACGATGACGACAGTCCAGAGCTTCAGGTCCATCGCTCGCGCGCGAAATCCGCGATTGTTCCGGCGAGGATGCCGAGCACTCCCGCCGCGATCAGGTTGAGCCGCATCGGAAGACCCGCCAGCGCGACGACCGCCACGCCGGCGACGAGCGCGGAGATGATCGTCGGTGTCGACCGGAAATGCGGTACGACGAGTGCCAGAAAACAGAGTGGAACGGCGAAGTCGAGCGACCACGACGCGGGAATCAGGTTGCCGACGAAGTAGCCGACGAGATTCGTCAGCTGCCACAGCGCCCACAGCGCGAAGCCGCCGCCCAGGAAATACAGTGCGCCCGACCGGGCATCGCCGCCGGCGTCGAAACGGCGCACCGACGCAGCGAACGCCTGGTCGGTCAGCAGGAACGCGAGCCCGTGCTGCCAGCGCGCCGGCAGGGTGCGCAGGTAAGGCGCCATTGCCGCGCTGTAGATGACGAACCGGAGCCCGGCGACGAAGCAGGTCAGCACGATGACGGCCACCGGCGCATTCGCGGAAAGCAGTTGCGCCGCGAGAATCTGCGCGGCGCCGGAGAACACGATGGCCGACAGGCCGAGCGCGCCCAGCACCGAAGCGCCCGCCGCCGACGCACCCACGCCGCAGACCAGCCCGAACGGAATGAGACCGACACACGCGGGGAGCATTCCGACGAAACCGGCGCGAAAATCGCGGTCGGTCGCGATGCGACGCACCGGGTGATCCCGTCGGCGCCTATTTCGGCGGCGCCGGAAACGTCACCACCGGTCCCCTGGGCTCCTGATTCGGCGGCACGTAGGCGGGTGCCGGCGAGCCTGCGGGCCCGAGCGACCGTACGAACCGATGGACCGCCCGCAAATCGGCCGTCGTCATCGCGCGAACGTTCACCGCCGGCATCGGCGGACGCGCCTGCAGGGTTTTCGCCTTGGCCACCCAATCGGCCTCGCTCATGCTCTGCATGTACGTGCGCAGATTCGCCGCATAGGTGGTTCCCCAGGGTCCACGCCATCCCAGCGCATCGCCGACGAGCCAGTCCTTCTCGGCAACCTTGCCGTCCGACGCGGCATATCCGGGCGTATGGCAATCGTTGCACCCGCCGATCGTGACGACGTAACGACCGCGCGCGATCAACGGGTCGGCGTGCCTGCCCGTGTCGACCGCCACGGCGGGCGCGGAACTCAACGTCAGGAGCGCGAGGGCGGCGAACGCGTGGCGCGGAGCGCAAAGCTTCATGGAGGCATCTCCTCGTTTCGGTGGTTGACGGACTGCGCGCGGGCTTTGGTGCGCCCGTAGAGAATATTAAACTGTCACCGATGGCTGCCAGCGCGTCCACCCTCAGTCGCGCGCGTCCCTGCCCACCGCCGGCATCCCCGCATGGATGACCTGGAGCTCGGCAGCGACGATGCGCTCGTCGCGATCGCACCGGGGCTCGGCGGCGCCATCACCGGGTTCGCGTGGCGCGGCACGCCGCTGTTGCGACCCGCGCCCGCTGGAGCGAAAGCCCCGGCGGGCGTGCGCCTCGCGGCGTGCTATCCGCTGGTGCCCTATTCCAACCGCATCCGCGAATCGCGCTTGACGTTCGAACGGCACACTTACGCGCTCGCACGCAATTTCGGCGCCCATCCCCATGCGATCCACGGCGTCGGGTGGCAACGCGCCTGGGAGGTCGTTTCGTGCGACGCGCAACGGGCGCAGCTCGCGCTCGACCACGACCCGCGTGGCGATGCCGCCGCGGCGTGGCCGTGGGCGTTTCGCGCCACGCAGACGTTCTCGCTCGCGCGGTTGCGCGACACCGATGCGCGGACTTCACCGGTGTTGTCGGTGACGCTGACGATCGTCAACACCGGCGCCACGCCCTTCCCGTTCGGGCTCGGGTTTCATCCGTTTTTCGTCGCCGACGAGGCGACCAAGCTGGACTTCGGTGCCGCGGGCGTCTGGGAAAACGACGCCACGCAGTTGCCGATGCGGCATATCGCGGTCCCCGAAGCGTGGCGGTTCGACCGGCCGCGTGCGCGCGGCGACCTGCGCCTCGACAACGTATTCACCGGGTGGGACGGACACGCGACGCTGACGCGCGAATCGCCCGGCCTTCGGGTAACGATGACCGCGGATCGGGCGTGCCGCAACCTGGTCGTGTACGCGCCCGCGCCCGCGGGCTTCGTCGCGCTCGAACCGGTGACGCACGAGACCGACGCGTTCAACCGGCACGCCAACGGTGCGCGTGACACCGGATTCCGCATCCTTCGACCCGGCCGGGCCTTTTCTTGTACGATGCGCGTTGCCGCGTCGGCGCTCGACTGACGGGCCCTTGACGCCGTCGCGATGAAACCCAGTCCGTTCACCTGCGTGCTCGACGTCCGCGCGAGCCTCGGCGAGTGCCCGATCTGGGCGGCCGACGAAGACGTGCTGTACTGGGTCGACATCAACGCGCCGTCGCTCAACCGTTACGATCCGTCGACGGCGTCCAACACCGCGATGCCGTTACCGTCGTCGATCGGCAGTTTCGCGCTCCGCAAAGGTGGCGGCTTCGTCGTTGCGTTGCGCGACGGCATCTGGCTCGCCGACGCGGGCGCCGTGCTGTCGCGCCGCGTGGCCGCGCCGCCGTATGATCCCGACCACCACCGGTTCAACGACGGCCGCTGCGATCCGCAGGGCCGCTTCGTCGTTGGCACGATGAACGAAAAGCGCGACGCGAACGACGCCGTCCTCTATCGGCTCGACGATCGCTTCGCGCTCGACGCGATCGTCTCCGGCGTGACGATCAGCAATGGCCTGGCGTGGAGCCCGGACGCCGCAACGATGTATCACGCCGACACGCCCGCGCAGACGATTCGCGCCTTCGACTACACGGCCGACGACGCACGACCGTCGAACCCGCGGGTGTTTGCGCAATGGCACGGCGAGGGCGAACGGCCGGACGGCGGGGCGGTCGACAGCGCCGGCAACTACTGGTCGTCGTTCTATCGAGGCGGCAAGATCGTCAAGCTTTCACCCGCAGGCGACGTGCTCGACGAGTACGCGGTTCCCGCGATGTGCCCGACGATGTGCGCGTTCGGCGGCCCGGACCTGCGCACGCTGTACGTCACGTCGGCGCGACAGCAGCGCGATGCCGAAGAGCTCGAACGGCTGCCGCAAAGCGGCGGCATCTTCTCGATGCGCGTCGACGACCCCGGGCTCCCCGAACACCGCTTCCGCGGGTAGGGCGCATTCAGGCCCTATCCGAGTCGACCCCGACCCGATGCAGCTCGACCCCGCCGATTACCTTCGCCTCGACGTTCCCCACAGCCTCGGGGCCACGGCGGCCGGCGCGTCGTTCGCGACATCGAGCGGTGACATCCTCGACGTCGAGTGCTTCGGCGAAGGCGTGTTCAGGCTCCGACTCGGTCCTGCGACGCGACCCGACTACGGCATCCTCGTCGGCAGGGCCAAATCCTGCACCGTCGCGCAGCGGCTGCCCGGCACGTGGACCTTCACGGCGGGCGAGTCGCAGCTCGAGATCAGCGGCGCCCCGCTCAGGATCACGCTCGCATGGAAGGGCGACGTCGTGCTGCGCTCGATCACCGACGAACACGCCCGGGGGGGCACGCGGCTTCCGACATTCGGCCGCCTGCGGCAGGGCGGGTTGTGGACCGCGGCGTTCGCGTTGGCGTCCGGCGAACCCGTCTACGGTCTCGGCGAGAAATTCGGACCGCTCGACAAGCGCGGCCAGCTCGTCCATTCGCAGGTCGAGGACGCGCACGGCGTCAATACCGGTCTCGCCTACAAGAACACGCCGTTTGCGTGGAGCCCCGGCAACGGCAAGGGCGCGTGGGGTGCATTCGTCCATACGCCGGGCATGGTCACGCACGGCGTCGGTTACCCGGACTGGTCGCACCGCAGTTACGCGGTGATGGTCGAAGACGAGGCACTCGACCTGTTCCTGTTCGCCGCCCCGACACCCGCCGCAATCATCGACGGCTACACGCAGCTGACGGGCCGGCCCGCGGCGGTACCGCGCTGGAGCCTCGGCCTGTGGGTTTCGCGGGACCATTATGCGACGCCCGACGACGCGATCAGCGTTGCTGCGCGCCTTCGTGCGCGCCGCATTCCCGCCGACGTGCTGTCGCTCGACAGCGGATCGACCCGCGATCCCGATGCGCGGTTCGACTTCGGCTGGGACCCGGAGCGTTACCCCGATCCGAAGGCGACACTGGCGCGAATCAAGTCGCACGCGCTGCGCGTCTGCGTCTGGGAGCATCCGTACGTGTCGGTCGAGTCACCGCTGTTCCAGGAACTCGCCTCGCAGCAGTTTCTGCTGTTGACGCGCGAAGGCGATCCGTATGTGTTCGCCGGCGACACGTCACCCTCGGGCCCCGCCGGCGCGATGCCCGAAAGCGGGATTCTCGACTTCACGAATCCCGACGCCTACGCGTGGTGGCGCGACGCGCACCAGGCGCTGTTCGAGGACGGCGTCGACGCGATCAACAGTGATTGCGGCGAGCAGATCCCCGATGACGCCGTCGCGTTCAACGGCGACACGGGCGCGCGGCTGCACAACGTATTTCCGCTGCTGTACAACCGCTGCGTCCACGAGGCAACTGCCCGCTTCCAGCCGCCGGCCGCCGGCCCCCCGGTCATCTGGAGCCGCGCGGCCTGGGCCGGAAGCCAGCGCTATCCGGTAGGGTCGGGCGGCAATCCCCAGAGCGACTGGGAAGGTCTCGCCGCGTCGATCCGCGGCGGCCTGTCGTGGGGCATGAGCGGCAACCCATACCACAGCGCCGACATCGGCGGCTTCTACGGATCGTCGCAGCCGTCACCGGAACTGTACGTACGATGGCTGCAGGCGGCGGTCTTCTCGTCGCACATGCGTATCCGCGGCCGCGGCGAGCGGGAACCGTGGGCCTTCGGCGCCGAGGCCGAAGGCATCGCGCGCAAATGGCTCGCGATGCGATACCGGCTCATTCCATATCTCGAGCGGCTCGTCGCACAGGCGACAGCGACCGGCTTGCCGATCATGCGCGCGATGCCGCTCGCGTTTCCCGACAACCGGCTCGTCCGCGATTTCGAGCTGCAGTTCATGTGCGGCGAAGCGCTGCTCGTCGCGCCGATCGTCCGCGAGGGCGGCGAAGTCGACATCGCGCTGCCACCGGGCGGATGGTACGACCTCAATTCGCGGGTGCGGTACGCCGGATCGCAGTTACTGCGCTACGCCGCGCGGCTCGACCAGTTCCCGGTGTTCGGACGCGAGGGTCACGCGCTGCCGCTCGGGCGCGCGGCCCAGCACACCGGCGAGATCAATGCCGACAACCCGCTCGAACTGCTCTGGCTCTTCGGCACCCCGACGCGGCGCACCGGCGAATACCGGCAGGTCCTCGTCGACGAGGGACGCAACGGGCGCTGCACCGTACGCGCGGCGCTGAACGTCGACGTGCAGGTATTCGGCGACGCCTCGCGCATCGACGTGCTGCCGCTGTAAGCCATGCATCCCACGCTCGCGATCACCTCCGGCGAACCGGCCGGCATCGGGCCCGAACTCGTCGCGATGATCGCGGCACGCCATGCACGCCAGCCGTTCGCCGCGAGGCTCGTCGTCCTCGGCGACGAAGCACTGCTGCGCGCGCGCGCCCGGCGCATCGGACTCAACCTCGCCTACACGCGCTACGATCCTCTCGCCTTCGCGCCGGCGGGTTCGCCGGTGGAGCTCTGGCACCAGCCGCTGGCCGCACCGGCCGTGCCGGGCCATCCCGATCCGACGAACGCGCGCAGCGTGCTGTCGATGCTGGAGGCGGGGTGCGACGCGTGCGAGCGTGGCGTGATCGCTGCGCTCGTCACGGGTCCGGTGCAGAAGAGCACGATCATGGATGCCGGCATCCCGTTCTCCGGTCACACCGAGTTCTTCGCCGAGCGCACGCGCACACCGCGCGTCGTGATGATGCTCGTCGGCAACACCGGGCGGCCGTTGCGCGTGGCGCTCGTCACGACGCACCTGCCACTGCGCGAAGTGCCGGACGCGATCACCATACCCGCGGTTGCCGAGACGCTGGCGATCGTGCGGCGCGCGTTGATCGAGCGCTTCGGCATCGAGCGCCCGCGCGTCGCGGTCTGCGGACTCAATCCGCACGCCGGCGAACGCGGGCACCTGGGGCACGAGGATCTCGACGTCATCGTTCCGGCGATCGAGCTCGCGCGAGCGTCCGGCGCGGAGGTCACCGGTCCGCTGCCCGCCGATACGGTCTTCGTGCCGGAGATCGCGTCGCGCTTCGACGCCATCGTCGCGATGTATCACGACCAGGGACTGCCAGTGCTGAAGGCGGTCAGCTTCGGTCACGGCGTCAACGTGACGCTCGGGCTGCCGTTCGTGCGAACGTCGGTCGACCACGGCACCGCGCTGGATCTCGCCGCCGACGCCGCACGCGCGGCAACCGCCGACGCCGGAAGCCTCGTCGCCGCGCTGGCGCTCGCGATCGAACTCGCCGCGCGCAGCGAAGGCTGACGCGCGGCTGCGTGGAAGGCCATCGCCCGCGCAAGCGCTTCGGTCAGAACTTTCTTGCCGATGCGCACTACGCCGCGCGGATCGTCGCCGCCGTCGACCCGAAGCCTGGAGACAACCTCGTCGAGATCGGCCCGGGACTCGGTGCGCTGACCGGCGCGCTCGTCGAGCGCGCCGGTCACATCCACGCGGTCGAGATCGATCGCGACCTCGCGGCGAGGCTGCGCGAGCGTTTCGCGGCCGACCGGCTGTCGCTGTACGAGGCCGACGCGCTGCAATTCGACTTCGGAGCACTGGGGCCGGGGCTGCGCGTCGTCGGCAACCTGCCTTACAACATCAGCTCGCCGCTGCTGTTCCACCTGGCCGCTCACGACGACGCGCTGGCCGATATCCACGTGATGCTGCAGCGCGAAGTGGTCGCGAGGATGACTGCCGACCCGGCAACGGCCGATTACGGGCGCCTCACCGTGATGCTGAAAGCGCGCTTCGCGGTGACGCGGCTTTTCGTCGTGCCGCCCGGTGCGTTCCGTCCGGTGCCGAACGTCGAATCGGCGGTGGCGCGACTCGTCCCCCTTCGCGATACGCGGCCGGCGATCGACAACACCGCGCTCTTCGCGCGCATCGTCGCGGCGGCGTTCGGGCAGCGGCGCAAGACGCTGCGCAATGCGTTGTCGGGCACTGTCGGCGATGCCGCCCTTCGCGACGCCGGCATCGACGCGTCCGCGCGCGGCGAGACGCTGAGCGTCACCGACTTCGCCCGGCTCGCGAACGCTGCGGGCGCACGCGGCTAG
>JBDTNI010000071.1:0-7951 GCA_039933815.1 Betaproteobacteria bacterium | reverse complement strand
GTCGCGTTCGCGTTCGGGTGGATCATGTCGTAGAGCATCGACACCTTGCGGTCGGGGTCGGCGATGATCGGGAAATTGACGCGCGTCTTCTGCGTGTCGTTGATATCGTCGATCCAGCGCTTGTGCGACTCGACGGGGTCCACGGACAGCGCGACCACCTTGACGTTGCGCTTCGCGAACTCGTCCTTGAGCTTGGCGGTGAGGCCGAGTTCCGTCGTGCATACCGGCGTGAAATCGGCGGGATGCGAGAACAGCACGCCCCACTTGTCGCCCAGCCATTCGTGAAAATGAATTGTTCCTTCGCTCGATTCCGCGGTGAAATCGGGCGCGATGTCGCCGAGTCGCAATGCCATGGTCGTCGCCTCCGTTTGAGCCTCGCTCCGCGAGGAGCGTCGTATGGTAGCGGAACCCGCGGTCCGCTCGCATCCTTCCCGCGACGCCGGAGGCGGCCTTGATGGCGCCGGGCGCGGCCGAACTGGCGCTGCACGCTGTCGCCGATGGCGACGACCTCGTAATCCAGGGACCGAACGTACTGCGGGAGGATCTCGAGGTACTGCAGCTCTTGACCGGCGCCTCCGGTGTCGAGCCGCTCATGCGCGCCCGCACCGACGCGTACCGCCTGCACGCGCCGAACGCGGTGGCGGGCGTTGCCGAGGCGTGCGAAGCCGCCGGGTATGACTGGGCGCTCGTGCCTGGCGCGCGGCGCCTGTCGCGCGTGCGGCTTGTCGCGATGGACATGGATTCAACGCTGATCACGATCGAGTGCATCGACGAGATCGCCGCGATATGCGGTGTCGGTCCGGACATCGCCGCCATCACGGCCGCCGCGATGCGAGGCGAACTCGACTTCCGGCAGAGCCTCGAGCGCCGCGTCGCGCTGCTCGCGGGCCTGCCGGTGTCGACGCTGGACCGCGTCTACGACGAACGGCTGCGGCTGACGCCGGGCGCGCCGGAGCTGCTCGACGCGAGCCGTGGCGCGGGCGCCGTCACGCTGCTGGTTTCAGGCGGGTTCACGTTCTTCACCGACCGTCTGCAGGCGCGGCTCTGTCTCGACCACACGCTCGCCAACGTCCTGGAAGTCCGCGACGACAAGTTGACCGGCCGGATGAGGGGACCGATCGTCGATGCCGCCGCCAAGGCGCAATGTTTCGAAGCACTGGCGAAACGATGCCGCGGTG
The DNA here is from genome assembly GCA_039933815.1 of Betaproteobacteria bacterium. GTDB lineage: Bacteria > Pseudomonadota > Gammaproteobacteria > Burkholderiales > Casimicrobiaceae > VBCG01. Next base: position 6,773 of record JBDTNI010000071.1, on the reverse strand, counting down.
CGGACGGGCTCACGGTGGCGATCGGCGACGGCGCAAACGACCTTCCGATGCTCGCCGCAGCGGACGTTTCGGTGGCCTTCCGCGCCAAGCCGCGCGTCAAGGCAGCAGCGATGCATGCGATCGACCATTGCGGGCTCGACGCGACGCTGAATCTGCTGAGTTGAACCGCTGCGGTATCGATTGCCACTCAAACCGATGTTGAGCGTCTGAAGCGGGAAAAGCCGGCTTGCGCCGGCTTCTCTTTTCGGAGTGGTGTCGTCGGGTGACGACGGTACGTTTTACAGCCGCTCGGGTGCACGGATTGAAACCCACAACTAAAGCGTATCAGATCAAGCTGTTGCGGGTTTGGCCCGCGAGTTGCTCATAGCCTGTACTCCGTTGGTGAAGTCAATCGGGGGCGAGTCCGAATCGCCCCCATTTTATTGCGCCGCTGGCTAGCGCTTGCCGGATCTCCTGCCCGTCCCGGTAAGGCTCAGCGAAACCGTTCCCGACGACGTCCCGGCCGACAGCGACGCCGAACGCGTGCCCGTGGTGGCCGGCTTGAACGTCACCACCAGCGTGCAGGACTGTCCCTGCGCAAGCGCGCCACCGACGACACACGTCCCGCCGCGGGTGAACTCGACTGCGTTGATCCCCCCGATCGTGAGCGAGCCTATCGACAGCGAGCCGCCGCCGCCGTTCATCAGCGTCATCGTCTTCGGCGTGCTGGACTTGCCCACGACGACGCTGCCGAAGTCGACGCCGGTGGTGCTGAGCACGGCGACCGGGCTGGCGGCCGGCGGCGATACGTAGGTGGTGGCCGCCTGCGACACGACGAACGTCTGGCCGCCAATCGACAGATTCGCCGAACGCGCCGCACCTGTGTTTACCGCGGCGACGAAGCCGATCGATGCCGCACCCGCTCCGCCGGTCGACGAGGGCGTCAGCCACGCCGCGCTGCTCGAAGCGGTCCATGTGCAGCCCGCACCGGTGCTGAGCGCCGTCGAACCCGAAGCGCCTGCCGCGCCCACGGATGCGGACGTCGCGCCCAGCGAATACGCGCAACCACTTGCCTGGCCAACAGTGAATGTAACGCCGCCAATGGCGACGTTGCCGCTGCGCGCGGGGCCTGCATTGGCGGTATAGCTGAACGCCAGCGAGCCCGCGCCCGACGACGCGCTGCCCACCGACAGCCAGTTCGCATTGCTGGCAGCGTTCCACGCGCATCCCGACTGGGTCGTGATGCCGATCGTCCCCGAGCCCGCCGCCGCCGTCACGCTCGCCGACGCAGTGCTGAGACTCCACGTGCAGCCGGCGGTACCGCCCTGCTTGGAGGCGCGGAAATTGGCGACCGTCAGCGCGTTCTGGTTGTGTACGCGGGCAACGTCGGAGGTCGCCGTCGCGCCCAGCGGATCAGCGGGGCTGCCATAGCTCATCGCCGGGTTCGAGAAGTACGGAATGCGCGTGCAGGACACGCCGTACGCGGCGCACGCGTTGTTGTAAGCCATCACGTCGCGCCAGTGCTGGCCGATGTCGACCCAGCCGTGCCCGTACGCGTACGGCGACGACGACGCGTCGACGTACGTGTCGTGCCGCGCGCCGAAATTGTGTCCGATTTCGTGGGGGAAGCTGAGGTTGCCCGATGCGCAGCCCCGGTTGACCACGGTGAATCCGTAGCCGGCGCTCGGCCCGATCCAGCCGAGCCCGCAATACTGGCCGTTCTCGACGAAGAGGCTCACGAGGTCCGCACCGTACGCGTCGCGCATCGCGGCGACGTCGTCCATGTAGCCGTCGGTGCCATTGGTCAGGCGGTTGAGGTCGGTGTTGAAGTCTCCGCTCTCGTCATAGTTCGCCGGACCCGCATAGACGAGTCGCAGCCGCGTCGTGATGCCGCTGTTCGCGTACGTGAGGTTCGCCGTGTCGACAGCCTGCTGCGCCTGCGCGGCAATCGCGCCGCCGGCTGCTGCGGCGGTCTGGTTGCTGTAGACGATCATCACGTCGATCGTCGTGGCGGAATCGGCCTTTTCGAGGTCCGCAACCGAACCGCGGGCGAGCGCATCCTTCGTGTGGCCGCTCAAGGTCGGGGTCAGCGGGGCCACGAGCTCGCCGGCGCTCGGATGGTCTTCGGGAAACGTCGCCGCGTCGAGTTCCTGCAGCACCGTCAGCCCGTCAGCGGTCGACTGCAGCTGATAGCGCGATCGCGAACCGCCGCCGCCGAGGTCGATCGTGCCGCTGACCTGCCCGTTGACGACGGTGATCAGCGCGAACCCGTTCGGATGGCCGGCGAGCTTGCCGTGCCACGTGTAGTTGCCGTCGGCCCTCTGTTCGAGCCGTTCAGGGGTCAGCGTGACCGCCTGGCCATCGAAAAGCTGGACGACGATATCCGCGGCCGCGGCTTTTTGCCGATCGTAGAAGCGGCGGAGGTCCAGCGCCACGGGCATCTGGCGGGCCACGCCCGCGGCGGCACGGCGTGAAAGTGCCGAGTAACGTTCGTTGTCGGCAGCGGACGCGGTGCCCAGCAGCCGGTCGGCCTGCACGACGGCGCGAGCGGGTTGGGGCGCCGCGAGCACGGCGGCGCCCATTGCCGCGACACCCAGCCAATGCCACGGCGCGGCGCGCCGTTGTGGCTGGCTCGCGCCAACCAGGAGATTCTGTCGAACGTTCATTGCCATCCTCCGTGAGTCCAGAGGACCACGGCCCACGATTCGCGGATGGAAATCGAACGGCGATGCGCTCGCGAAGACGAGAACGCGCCATGCGTGCCGCGTATACTCGCGACACCTTTCGAGTCCGGTAATCCCGCTGTCGTGGGACCGAAGTCCGTTAGACCGGTAACTTTGCGTGCCCGGCTTTCGCGCGGGGTCGCCCTTGTCAGACTGCAGTTGCTATGACGCTGTCATTATATGGACGGCGTTCTGATTTACACCACGGCAACCGACGAACGGTACGTACCCCCGCTGCCTTTTACGTCACGACCTCGGGGCGCCTCATTCGGACTCGTCGATCCACGCAAGCTGAATGGCCTCGAGGATCTTCTCGCCGCTTCGCGTCGGATCGTCGTTGAACCCGGGCAGCGCGAGTACCCACGCGTGAAGATCGGTGAACCGGATCGTGGCAGGATCGACGTCCGGCCGTTCCTCGGCGAGCGCAATCGCGATCTCGCGCGTATCGGTCCATTTCATCGACGGCTCCCGCCCTGCGCCGCACCGGAGGTCGGCGGACGCTTCACTTGGCTTCCTTCGCATGGTTGATCGTGTACCGCGGAATCTCCACGACGAGGTCCCGGTCCTCGACGAGGGCCTGACACGACAGTCGGGAAACCGGCGTCAGTCCCCACGCGCGATCGAGCAGATCCTCCTCGTCGTCGGACGCCTCGGGCAACGAATCGAATCCTTCGCGGACGATCACGTGGCACGTCGTGCACGCGCACGATTTCTCGCAGGCGTGCTCGACGTCGATGCCATGCTCGAGCAGGTTGTCGAGCAGCGAGACGCCCGGCCGCGCGTCGAACGCGCCGCCGTCGGGGGCGAGTTCCGCGTGCGGTAGCACCACGATGCGCGCCATCGCCGGCTACCCGAGCGCGTCCACGCGCCGGCCGGTCAGCGCGCGCGCGACGCCCCGATCCATTCGCCGCGCCGCGAGTTCGCCGGTGACCGCGTTCAGCGACGCAATGGTTTTCGACAGCGCGGCACGGTCGTCGCCGTCGCGTGTCGCGCGCACGTCGGCGAGCGCCCGATCGACGACATCGCGCTCATCCGGTGTCAGCAGGTCGCCGTCCTGCGCCAGCGCCGCAGCGGTGGCCGCAACGATGCGGTCGGCGTCCACCCGCGCTTCGGCGAGTGCGCGCGCCTGCGCATCCTCGGACGCATGCGCGAACGATTCGCTCAACATTCGCGCGATCTCCGCGTCGGTGAGCCCATACGACGGTTTGACGACGATCGACGCCTCGACGCCGGTCGCCTCTTCGCGTGCTGCGACCGACAGGAGCCCGTCGGCATCGACGTCGAATGCCACCCGGATGCGCGCGGCGCCGGCGACCATCGGCGGGATTCCCCGCAATTCGAACCGCGCCAGCGAACGGCAATCGGAGACCTTCTCGCGCTCGCCCTGGACGACATGGAGTGCCATCGCCGTCTGGCCATCCTTGAACGTCGTGAATTCCTGCGCGCGCGCAACCGGTATCGTGGAATTGCGCGGAACGATCTTCTCGACGAGACCGCCCATCGTCTCGATCCCCAGCGAGAGCGGAATGACATCGAGCAGCAGCCAGTCATCGCCCTCGCGGTTGCCGACGAGCTTGTTGGCCTGGATCGCCGCGCCGATGGCGACGACCTCGTCCGGATTCAGGTTGGTCAGCGGCGGCTGACCGAACAGTTCCGCGACTGCGCACCGCACCTGTGGCATCCGCGTCGCGCCGCCCACGAGCACGACGCCGTCGATGTCCGGCGGCTCGAGTTTCGCGTCGCGCAGCGCGCGCCTGACCGGGGCGAGCGTTTTCGCAACGAGCGTGCGCGTGATTTCGGTGAAAATCGCCGACGTCAGCTCGGCCTCGACGGTGCCGGCGGCGAGTCTTGCGACGACCGGCGCGGCTTCGTGCCCGGTCAGCATCTCTTTCGCATGTCGCGCGCGCGTCATCAGTTCGCGCGCGTCCGCGGCGGCCAGCGGTGGAAGCCCCGACTCCTGAAGCGCCCAGCAGAACACGCGGTGGTCGAAGTCGTCGCCGCCGAGCGCCGAATCGCCGTTCGTGGCGAGAACCTCGAAGACGCCGCGTGACAGCCGCAGGATCGAGATGTCGAACGTCCCGCCCCCCAGGTCATAGACGGCATAGGTGCCCTCGCTCGCATTGTCGAGGCCGTACGCGATGGCCGCGGCCGTCGGCTCGTTCAGCAGCCGCAGGATGGGCAGGCCCGCGAGCGTCGCGGCATCCTTGGTCGCCTGCCGCTGCGCGTCGTCGAAGTACGCCGGCACGGTGACGACCGCACCGTCGACGCTTCCGCCGAGCGATGCCTCGGCGCGCACGCGAAGCGCCCGCAGGATCTCCGCCGAGATTTCCACCGGCGTGCGCACGCCGGCGCGCGTCGCGATCCGGATGACACCCGCGCCCTCGACGAAACGATACGGATAGCGGCGATCGTCCCCGACGTCGTCGAGTCCGCGACCCATCATCCGCTTCACCGAAACGATCGTGTTGCCCGGATCGGCTGACGCGCGCGCCAGCGCGTCGTATCCGACGACGACGCCGTTCTCTGCATAGCGAACGACCGACGGCACCAATGGCCGGCCCTCAACGTCCGGCAGCACGACGGCGAATCCGTTTCGCACGGTGGCGACGAGCGAGTTCGTCGTCCCGAGGTCGATGCCCACCGCGCGCTTCGTCGCGTGCGGTCGCGGCGACTCTGCCGGTTCCGAGATCTGGAACAGGGTCATCGCTCGAGCACCGCGTCACGCATCGCGTCGAGATCGTCCGCGACCTTTGACAGGAACCGCAATTCCCTCACGCGGTCGCGGGCTGCGCCGACGTCGTCGCCGTCCAGCACCTGCTCGACCGCGGTCGTGAGGCGAGCCGTATCCGCGCGCAACTCGTCTGCGATCGACGCGAGCGCCGCAGCGTCGCCGCCAGCCGCCGCGACGTCGGCGGCTTCGCGACGTTCAAGCTGCGCCGTCAGGAATTCGAGCGGAAGCCGCGTGTCGGTCTGCGCCGTCGCGTCGACAGCGCGCAGTTCGAGCAGATACTCCGCTCGAGCGACCGGATCGCGCAGCGTTCGGTGCGCCTCGTTGACACGCGCCGACGCCTGCAGCGCGGCGCGCCTGTCCGCGTCGCTGCCCGCGGCGTGCGCATCGGGATGCACGCTCCGCTGCAACGTGCGGTAGGCGTGTTCGAGCGCTGCGTCGTCGATCCGAAAACGCGACGGCAGCCCGAACAACTCGAAGTGATTGCGTGAAAAGTCGATCATCGGTCACGACGGGGAAGGACGACGCTCCCGCGCGCCGCGACGCCCGCCAGCTAGAGCGAGCTATCTCGGAAGCGTCGCGCGCAGCCCCGCGTCGATCAGCGCGCGCAGCAGTGTACGAGGTCGATTCAAACGTTGAATGACTCGCCGCAGCCGCAGGAATCCTGCACGTTCGGGTTGTTGAACTTGAAGCCCTCGTTCAAACCCTCGCGGGCGAAGTCGAGTTCGGTCCCGTCGAGATACGGAAGACTCTTCGGGTCCACGATGACCTGAACGCCGTGACTGGCGAATTGCAGGTCCTCCGACCGGACGTCGTCTGCGTACTCGAGCTTGTACGCGAGACCCGAGCACCCGGACGTGCGCACGCCGAGGCGCAAGCCAACGCCTTTGCCGCGTTTCGCAAGATGAGCGGCTACGTGCCGCGCCGCGCTTTCGGTGAGGGTGATGGCCACGATCTCTCGCTCGGTCCGGATGGAGGATGTCAGTCGGCGGCTTGCTGCGCGGTTGCGGGTGCGTCGTGCTTAGACTTGTAGTCGGCAACGGCCGCCTTGATCGCATCCTCGGCAAGGATCGAACAGTGAATCTTCACGGGTGGCAGCGCGAGCTCCTCCGCGATATGCGTATTCCGGATGCTCATCGCCTGATCCAGCGTCTTCCCCTTGACCCATTCGGTCACGAGCGACGAAGAAGCGATCGCGGAACCGCACCCGTACGTCTTGAATTTCGCGTCCTCGATGACGCCATCCGCGCCGACCTTGATCTGCAGCTTCATCACGTCGCCGCACGCCGGCGCGCCGACCATGCCGGTACCCACGCCGCCCTCGCCCTTGCCGAACGATCCGA
>JBDTNI010000070.1:0-7998 GCA_039933815.1 Betaproteobacteria bacterium | reverse complement strand
GGCTGCGTGAGGACCAGCGGTATCGTAAAGCCGTGCGCGTGAATGGCGGCCAGCGCTTGCGCGGCGAACTCCGGTGTCCCGGCAAACGCTACACGCATGCGACGCCGCCGTTCAGCCGGCGAGGCGTTGCTTCTTGCGCGCCCTGGCCGACAGCCGCGCGCGCTTCAGCGGCGACAGGTATTCGACGAAGACTTTGCCTTTGAGATGGTCCATTTCGTGCTGAATGCACACCGCGAGCAGCCCTTCGGCATCCAATTCGAACGTTTTGCCATGCTCGTCCAGCGCACGCACCCGCACCCGCGCTGCACGCGTCACCTTGTCGTAGTAACCGGGTACCGACAGGCACCCTTCCTCGTATTCGGCTTCGCCTTCCGACGAAAGGAGCTCCGGATTGATGAACACCCGCAGCGAGTCCCGGTGGTCGGACACGTCGATGATCAGCACGCGTTTGTGAACATTCACTTGCGTCGCGGCCAGCCCCACTCCTGGCGCGGCGTACATCGTTTGCGCCATATCGGCCACGAGCCGGCGAATGTCGGCCGTGACGGACGCCACCGGAGTTGCAACCTTTTTGAGACGCGGATCGGGGTATTCGAGTATCGGAAGCAGGGCCATCGCGTTATTGGCTTGCCAAATGCAAGCTCCTGGATGCAGAATCGTTACTAAGTCGTTATTTTGTGGCGGTTTAGGACGTTAGCAAGTCCGGACCCCCGGAAAGAGGCCATATGCGTCAACAGTTTAACATGCGGCGCCCTGCGCTGGCGGCAATCGCGGTCCTGTCCATTCTCGCCGCGATCGGGACCGTTGCCGCCCAGACGGTCCAGCCGCTGCAGCCTGCCGATAATGCACCGTCGAGCTATACGGTGCAAAAGGGCGACACGCTGTGGGCGATCTCCGGGCGCTTCCTGAAAGATCCATGGCGCTGGCCCGACGTCTGGCGGATGAACCGCGAACAGATCCGCAATCCGCACCGCATTTATCCAGGCGACGTCATCACGCTGACGTACGTCGACGGCCGCCCGCAGCTTGGACTGGCGCGCAATACCGTACGCCTGTCGCCCGAGGTGCGCGTCACGCCGCTCGACGCGCAGGCCATTCCGGCAATCCCGCCGGGCGATATTGAACCGTTCCTGAGCCGACCGTTGATCACCGGGCCCACCGGGCTCGCCGATGCCGCCGAGATCGTGGCCGGCCGCGACGACCGCGTCGTCCGCGGCCAGTCGGATCTTGTCTACGCGGTGGGGCTCAACGCCAAGGAAGGCGACCTGTGGTTCATCTACCGTCCCGGCGAGCGCCTGGTGAGCGATGCGGGTGAGACGCTCGGCTACGAGAACCGGTTCCTGGGCACGGCTCGCGTCGAGCGCTTCGCCGACGTGTCCACGGCGCGCATCGAGTCCGCCACCGAGGAAATCGTCATCGGCGACCGGCTGTTGCCGGCCGCGCGCGAGATCATCCAGAACTACCTGCCCCACGCACCTGACCGCGCGATCGATGGCCGCATCCTCAAGCTCGCGCGCGATGGCTCGGAAACCGGACGGTCGTACGTGGTGACGCTCGACAAGGGCGCGCGCGACGGTCTCGAGGTGGGTCACGTGCTCGCGATCTTCCGCGTGGTGGCGCCGATTCGCGACCGCCGACCCAATCCGAACGAACAGACGCTGATGTTTCCGAATCTCGACCAGACGACGGTGTTCGTGCCGCCGCGCTACCTGAAGGTGCCGGACGAGCGCACCGGCATCCTGATGGTGTTTCGCACATTCGAGCGCGTGTCGTATGCGATCGTGCTGAATTCGTCGGACGCGATCCGCGCCGGCGACTACGTCCGCACGCCCTAAACCGGCCGGGCGCCAGGCCCGGCCGCTGCGCCGCCCGTCTTCCGGTCAGCGGATTGACGCGCAGGTTGCGCGCCGGGGTGTGCGTCCCCCCATTCGGCCTCGCGTGACGCCGACCGAATCGTCCGCGCTCGACTGGGCGACGCTCGCGCACAAGGCGCTGCCGCAACGAGCGCTCGTTGCGCTGCTGCGCGCGTTCGGATCGCCCGCCGCGATCCTCGAAGCGACGCCTGCCCAGCTCGCATTGCACGCGACGCGCGACGTGGCCGACGCCATCCGGCGGCCGGTCGATTCTGCCGCACTGGCAACAACCCGGCGCTGGATGGACGATCCGGCCAACCACGTCGTCGCGTGGGGCGACGCCGACTACCCGAAGACGCTGCTGGACCTGGGTCACGCGCCCGCCGTCCTGTTCTACCGGGGCGACCGCACGTTATTGAACCGGCCGTCGTTCGCAATCGTCGGCAGCCGCCACGCCACCCCGCAGGGCGTGTCGAATGCTCGGGAGTTCGCGACGGCCCTCGGCGCGGCGGGGCTGACCATCGTGTCCGGCCTGGCGCTCGGCATCGACGCCGCCGCTCACGAGGGCGGGCTCGCCACGCCGGCGTCGACGCTCGCGGTGATCGGCACCGGGCCGGATCGCGTCTATCCCGCGCGCAACCGCGACCTCGCGCGCCGTATCGCGGACGCCGGAGGCATCCTGTCCGAATTCGTTCCCGGGACACCTCCCCGCAAGGACCACTTTCCGCGACGCAATCGACTGATCAGCGGCCTCGCGCGCGGTGTTCTGGTCGTCGAGGCAACGCTGTCGTCGGGTTCGCTGATCACCGCCCGGTGGGCCGGCGAGCAGGGGCGCGAAGTCTTCGCGATACCCGGCTCGATCCATTCCCCGTTCGCCCGCGGGTGCCACAAGCTGATCCGCGAGGGCGCGAAGCTCGTCGAAACCGCGGCCGACGTGCTGGAAGAGCTCGGCGTACCGACAGGCACGGCCGCCGGCCCGTCGGCGGCAGCGCCGGGCCCCCGGTCGCCGGCTGCGGACGCAACCGGGCTCCTGTCGATGCTCGGCCACGACCCCGCCACGGTCGACGCACTCGCCGAACGGACCGGCGAGCCCGCGCACGTCGTGATGGCCGCGCTTGTGCGCCTCGAACTCGACGGACTCGTCAGCGCGCTGCCGGGCGGGAGCTGGCAGCGAACCTGAACGCAACCGGCCGCGCGTGGCGCTTTGCCGTTTGCGCCGCGACGGGCGCACAATCGCGCCTCCGAAACCGCCGTCGGCCGTTCGTTCGGTTGCCGGCGCCGACGCCGCTTCGGTAGTATCGCGCCCCAAACCCGGCACACGCCATTCAGCGCGACTTGCCAACCCGGCCCGCGGGCCGCATGTTCGACCCTCGCGGCGCGGATTCGCGCCTTTATCGGACCCGACCTTTGTCCAAGCACCTGATCATTGCCGAGAAACCTTCCGTCGCCGCCGACATCGCCCGTACGCTCGGCGGGTTCACCAAGCACGCGGATTACTTCGAAAACGACCGCTACGTGCTGTCGTCGGCGGTGGGCCATCTGCTCGAGATCGCGATGCCGGCGGAAGAGGAGGTGAAGCGCGGCAAGTGGACGTTCGCCCACCTGCCGGCGATTCCGTCGCGGTTCGCGCTGCAGCCGATCGAAAAGAACGAGGCCCGTCTGAAGACGCTGCTGAAACTCATCCGCCGCAAGGACGTCGACGGCCTCATCAACGCCTGCGACGCGGGTCGCGAAGGCGAGTTGATCTTCCGCTACATCGTCCAGTACGCGAAGGCGGACAAGCCGATCGAGCGGCTGTGGCTGCAATCGATGACGCCCGCGTCGATCCGCGACGGCTTCGAGCGCCTTCGCAGCGACCAGACGATGCGCCCGCTCGCCGACGCCGCCGTCTGCCGGTCCGAGTCCGACTGGCTCGTCGGAATCAACGGCACCCGCGCGATGACGGCGTTCAACTCGAAGTCGGGCGGGTTTCAGCTCACGACGGTCGGTCGCGTGCAGACGCCGACGCTTGCGATCCTCGTCGAACGCGAGGAAAAGATTCGGGCGTTCGTACCCCGCGACTACTGGGAACTGATCGCGACGTTTCGCGCGGAGGGGGGCGTTTACACGGGCCGCTGGTTCGACGAGCAGTTCAAGAAGCGTGACGTACCGGCGACGCCCGGCGGCGCCGACATCGAGGACGCCGACCGCCGACCCGAGCGGTTGTGGTCGGAAGACGCGGCGACGGCGATCGCCGAGGTCTGCCGGGGGAAGCCCGGCGTGGTCAGCGAGGAGTCGAAAGCGACGACCCAAATTGCGCCGCTGCTCTACGACCTGACGAGCCTGCAGCGCGAAGCCAACGGCCGGTTCGGGTTCTCGGCGCGCACGACGCTTTCCCTCGCGCAGGCGCTGTACGAAAAGCACAAGGCGCTCACGTATCCGCGAACCGACTCGCGCGCGCTGCCGGAGGACTACGTCGAAACGGTCAAGGCGACGCTGAAGGAGCTCGGCGAGACCAACGCCTACGGCACGCCGGCGCGTAACATCCTGCGTCACAAGTGGGTCAAGGCGAACAAGCGGATCTTCGACAATTCAAAGATCTCCGATCACTTCGCCATCATCCCGACGCTCGTGCGGCCCAAGCACCTCAACGACGTCGAAGCCCGGCTTTACGATCTCGTGGTCAAGCGTTTCCTCGCGGTGTTCCATCCCGCGGCCGAGTTTCTCGTCACGACGCGGATCACGCGCGTCGACGACGCGCCGTTCAAGTCCGAAGGCAAGGTGATGGTCCAGCCCGGCTGGCTCGCCGTGTACGGCAAGGACGCGTCCGGCGACGAGCCCACGCTGACGCCAGTGAAGGTGCGCGAAATCGTGGAAGCGGGCGAGGCGCGCGAGGGTCGCGGCAGCGGCACGCGACGCTTCGAGGGCGTCGAGCAGGTGGCCACGGAAAAGGTCGACGTCACACCGATGACGACGCGCCCGCCGCCGCGCTTCAACGAGGCGACATTGCTGTCGGCGATGGAAGGCGCGGGCAAGGCGATCGAGGACGACGAACTGCGTGAGGCGATGCGCGAAAAGGGGCTCGGCACGCCGGCTACCCGCGCGCAGATCATCGAAGGGCTGATCTTCGAGCGCTACATCCTGCGCGACGGCAAGGAGCTCACCGCCACGCCTAAGGCCGCATCGCTGATCACGCTGCTGCACGGCCTCGGCATTCCCGAGCTGTTCTCGCCCGAACTGACGGCCGAGTGGGAGTTCAAGCTCGCACAGATGGAGCACGGCGAGTTGAAGCGCAGCGAGTTCATGCGCGAGATCGTCGGGATGACGCAGCACATCGTCGCGCAGGCGAAGAATTACGAGAGCGACACGATTCCCGGCGACTTCGCGACGCTGGCGACGCCGTGTCCCAAGTGCGGCGGCGAGGTGCATGAGCAATACAAGCGCTTCCAGTGCAACGCGTGCGACTTCGGATTCTGGAAGATCATGGGCGGCCGGCAGATCGAGCCCGCCGAGGCCGAGACGCTGCTGACAACCCGCGAGGTCGGGCCGCTCGACGGCTTCCGCAGCCGCCTCGGGCGACCGTTCTCGGCCACGCTGCGGCTTGGCGGCGCGAACGAGGTCGAGTTCGACTTCGGCCCGCGCGCGGATGCCGACGACGGGCCGCCACCCGATTTCTCGGCGTTGACGCCGCTCGGGCCATGCCCGAAATGCGGCAACCGCGTGTTCGAGACGCCGAACGCCTACGTCTGCGAACGCGCCGTCGGCGAAGGCAGGACCTGCGACTTCAGGTCGGGCCGGATGATCCTGCAGCGTCCGATCGAGCCGGCGCAGATGACGAAGCTGCTCGAGACCGGCAAGACGGATCTCCTGCAGTTCGTCTCCGCACGCACGCGGCGACCGTTCTCGGCCTTCCTCGTCAAGCAGGCAGACGGCAAGGTCGGATTCGAATTCGAGGCGAAGGACCCCGCGAGAAAAGGTGCCCGCGGGGCGCCCGCCGCCGCGCTGCGCGTCCTCGGCAACCATCCGCGAGACCGGCAGCCCATCGAGTTGCACGCCGGGCGCTACGGACCCTACGTGAAGCACGGCAGCGTGAATGCGACACTCCCCGATCGCGACAAGGTCGATTCGTTGACGCTCGACGAGGCGATCGCGCTCGTCGACGAGAAGGCGGGTCGCACGCCCACGCGGTCACCGCGCAAGGCCGCTGCAACCCGCACGCCGAGAAAGCCGGCTGCGACCGCCGAACGACCGGCCGCGGTGGAGGGCGCGCGGCAGACGCGCCCACCGGCCCGCACCGGCGCCGCCGCTACGGTCGCCGCGAAGCCAGCGCCCGGTACCGGGCGTACAGCAGCGCGCAAGTCGGTGCCGAAGACCGCCGCGGCCCGGAAGAAGGCCACGGACGAAGCGCCCGTCGCCAAGGCACCCGCCACGAAGCGTCGGGCCACCGCCCAGCGAGTGGCGCCGAAGCCCGCGACGTCGTCGACGAAACGCAGCAGCGCACGAACGCGCAAGTAGCCAGCAGCAGTCAGCCCGGCGGCGGCACCGTGAACCGGATCCCCTGCGCGAGCGGCAGGTCCCGGCTCCAGTTGAGCGTGTTCGTCTGCCGCCGCATGTAGGCCTGCCACGCGTCGGAGCCGGACTCGCGCCCGCCGCCGGTCTCCTTCTCGCCGCCGAACGCGCCGCCGATCTCGGCGCCCGACGTGCCGATGTTCACGTTGGCGATTCCGCAATCGCTGCCCGACGCCGCCAGGAATGCTTCCGCCGTGCGCATGCTCTGCGTGAACAGCGACGACGACAGCCCTTGCGGAACGGCATTGTTGAGGGCGATCGCTTCGCCGACCGTGTCGAACGGCATCACGTAGAGGATCGGCGCGAACGTCTCGCGCTGCACGAGCGCGTGCGCGTTGTCGATGCGCGTGACCAGCGTGGGCTCGACGAAGAATCCGTCGCTCTCCACGACGTCCCCCCCATGGACGATGTCCGCGCGCGCATTCCGGGCCTCGGCGACGGCCGCCGAGAAATGTTCGACGGCGGGCTGGTCGATCAGCGGACCCATCAGCGTCGACGGCGCCATGGGGTCGCCGATGCGGACCTGCGCGTACGCGGCGGCCAGGCGTGCAACGACGGCTTCGACGCGGCTGCGGTGCACGAGCAGCCGGCGCGTCGTCGTGCAGCGCTGACCGGCCGTGCCGACGGCGCCGAAGACGACCGCGGGGACGACCAGTTCGAGGTCGGCGTCGTCGGCCACGATGACTGCATTGTTGCCGCCGCACTCGAGCAGCACCTTTCCGAAGCGGGCGCTCACTGTCGTCGCCACCGCTTTTCCCACCCTCGTCGAGCCGGTGAACGACAGGAGCGCGATCCGCCCGTCGGCCGCGAGCGCGGCGCCGATGCGCTCGTCGCCGATCGCAAGGGAAAAGATCGGCGGCAGCCCGAGTTCCGCGACGACACGGCTGGCGAGGTGCGATGCCGCCAGCGCGCAGAGCGGCGTTTTCGGCGATGGTTTCCAGATCACCGCGTTGCCGCAAATGCAGGCGAGCATTGCATTCCATGCCCACACCGCGACGGGAAAGTTGAAGGCCGTCACCACGCCGACCACGCCGAGCGGATGCCACTGCTCGTACATCCGGTGCGCCGGCCGCTCGGAGTGGAGCGTCTTGCCGTACAGCATCCGCGACTGCCCCACGGCAAAGTCGGCGATGTCGATCATCTCCTGCACTTCGCCGTCGCCCTCGGCCTTGATCTTGCCGTTCTCGAGCGCGACGAGCGAGCCGAGCGCATCCTTGTGCTCGCGAAGCAGGTCCGCACAACGGCGCACGGCCTGACCCCGCACCGGCGCGGGCACGTCGCGCCATGCACGTGCGGCGGCGACCGACCGTGTTGTCATCGCGTCGACGTCCGCGTAGCCGTGCATCGCCACGCGCCCGAGCAGCCGCCGGTTGGCGGGATTGATGGAAACGACCGCCGGACCCGTGCCCGGCGCCGCCAGCGGATCGACGACGCGACCGGACGCGGCATCGACGTCGAGCCCGAGGCTCGCCAATACCGGCGCGACGCGCGCGTCGGCGTCACCGCCGTCCTGACAGGACGTCGTCGTCACTGGCACAACGTTCCCGGCGCGCGGAAGATCTCGCGCGTGATCGACTTATTCTGCGACACGCCGTTC
>JBDTNI010000069.1:0-8008 GCA_039933815.1 Betaproteobacteria bacterium | reverse complement strand
GGCTGATCGAGCTGCCGTGGGCGCTCGATGCCGGCGCGCCGATCGACATCGCCGACGCACGACGGATCCTCGACGACGATCACTTCGGGCTCGAAAAGGTGAAGCGCCGCATTCTCGAATATCTCGCCGTCCGCAAGCTGAATCCCGACGGGCGCAGCCCGATCCTCTGCTTCGTCGGGCCCCCCGGAGTCGGCAAGACGTCGCTCGGCCAGAGCATCGCGAAGGCGACGGGCCGTCCGTTCGTGCGCGTCAGCCTCGGCGGCGTGCACGACGAGGCCGAGATTCGCGGCCACCGCCGGACGTACATCGGAGCGCTGCCCGGCAACATCATCCAGAACGTCCGCAAGGCGGAAAGCCGGAATGGCGTGATGATGCTCGACGAGGTCGACAAGCTCGGCGCCGGCGGATTCCACGGCGATCCGTCGTCGGCGCTGCTCGAGGTGCTCGACCCCGAACAGAACTCGACGTTCCGCGACAACTACCTCGCGGTGCCGTTTGACCTGTCGCAGGTGATGTTCATCTGCACGGCCAACGTGCTCGACACGATTCCCGGGCCGTTGCGCGACCGGATGGAAATCATCCACCTGCCCGGCTACACGGCACAGGAGAAGCTGCAGATCGCGCGGCGCTATGTCGTGCCGCGCCAACTGAGGGCGACGGGACTCGCAGCCGACCGCTGCGACATCACCGACGACGCGCTGCTCGCCGTCATTCACGACTACACGCGCGAGGCCGGCGTGCGCAATCTCGAGCGCGAGATCGGCAACGTGTTTCGCAGCGTGGCCGTTCGCATTGCCGAGGGCACCGTGCAGACGGGGACCGTCGGCACCGACGACCTGCATGCGATTCTCGGCGCGCGCAAGTTCGAGGCCGAGACGGCGATGCGCAGCGGCGTGCCCGGCGTGGCGACCGGACTGGCGTGGACACCGGTCGGCGGCGATATCCTGTTCGTCGAAGCCGCCCGGATGCCGGGCTCCGGCAAGCTCATCCTCACCGGCCAGCTCGGCGAGGTGATGAAGGAGAGTGCGCAGGCGGCGCTGTCGCTCGTCAAGGCCCGCGCGACGCAGCTCGGCGTCGCCGAGAAGCTCGAGCGATCGGACATTCACATCCACGTGCCCGCGGGGGCGACGCCGAAGGATGGTCCGAGCGCCGGCGTCGCGATCTTCCTGGCGCTGACGTCGCTTCTGTCCGGGCAGCCGGTTCGCAGCGACGTCGCGATGACCGGCGAGATCAGCCTTCGCGGTCTCGTGCTTCCGATTGGCGGCGTGAAGGAGAAAGTCCTCGCGGCGTTGCGGGCGGGCATCAAGACGGTGCTGCTGCCGGCGCGCAACCGGCGCGATGTCGACGACATACCGGCCGACGCACGAGCCCAGATTGAGTTCGTGTTCATGGAGCACGTCGACGATGCGATCGCCGCGGCGCTCCCGGCCATCGAACCTGAAACCATGCTCGCGTAACGCAGTCCAACCGGCGTGCGCCCGCAAAGGCGCTCGCTGCGCCGCGTACCGTTGGACGCGTGCGCAACGATGTTCAACCATCAACGCGGCGTGTTCCGATGGCAACGTCAATCTGTGGGTTCTGTGATCACGTGAATCCCGCCGGCGCGGGCTTCTGCAATGCGTGCGGGTCGGCGCTGCGGCTGCGTCCGTGCGCCGAATGCGACGCGATCAACGACGTCGACGCACGTTCCTGCCACCACTGCGGTCATGCGCTCGAAGCGCGCTTCGTCGTGCCCGCGACCGCGGCGTCGACGGTGGGGTATCCGGCGTTGGCGTCGCCAGCGTCGCCCGTGTCCGCGGATGCCGGCGCAGAGGGGCGCGATGTCCTGCGTACGCCGCCCCCGTCGCCCGCAGATCTCGCGAGCGCGGCCGACCGGCTCGACGCGTTCTGGCGGGCGTCGATGCACGCTGCCGGCATCGCACCGGGTCCCGACAGCGGCGACCGGGCGGTGCCTGCGGCTGCCGCCCGCGTCGACGATGACTCCCCGCGCATGCCGACCCGTGACGGCGCGCCGCCTGCCGAGGAACGCTCGCGCACGGCGACCGTCGGGGTCGTGGCGATGATGGCACTCGTCGCAGCTGCCGCGTTTTACGGTTGGCTGCGTGTGCAATCGGTGCGGGAGACGGTCGCGCCCGAAGTCGCTGTGGCGACGCCGACCGCGCGCGACGTCGTCGCGGCATCCGCCGAGCCTGCGTCCCCGGCCGGGACGTTGTCGGCGTCGGACACCGCCGCGACCGGTACGGCATCCGTCGCATCGCCGTCGACCGCGGCCGACACGTCGAGTGCGTCGTCGCCCTCCACCACTGGAGGGGGCGCCGTGTCCGATGCGGTGGAACCCGCCAACGCGCGCGCGGAACTCGCGGCGGAAGCGACGCCCGAGGTAACGCCACAGCCCTCGACGACCGCAGCGCCCGCGGACGCCGACGCGACAACGGCCGATGCGTCGCCGACACCGGCCGCGGTGGGGGCGCCGACTTCCGTCCCCGAGATAACGCCGTCCAACGTCGCAGCGGACGCGACGTCTGTTGGCCGCGTGACGCCGGCGCGCCCGTCGTCTTCCGCCGCGCGCTCGCATACCGCCGCGCGCTCGCGTACCGCCGCGCGCAATGGCTCGGCGCGAACACGCGCGACGTCGCCGACCCGACGCGTCGACACGACGGAGCATTCGCGGCCGGCCACGGCCGCCACGGCCGCCGCGTTACCGGAGAAGCCGTCCGGTCTGGCGAACGTTCGTTGCACCGACAGTGTCGCGGCGCTCGGGTTGTGCGCGCGTCCGGCCAGTGGAGGTCCGTAGCGTGCGGGCCTTCGCGGCGGCGCTACTGACGGCGATCGCGACGTGCGTAGTCGCGCCGGTGCAGGCGGCCTCGGGCTTCAAGATCGTCACCGCATCGGAGCGCGGGACGTATATCAAGATCGGCCAGGATCTTGCGCAGTATGTCGCGCCACGCGCGAATCTTCGCCTCGACGTGCTTCCGTCTGCCGGATCGGCCGAGAACGTGCGCCGGCTTCGGTACGAGCCCGGCGTAAAGCTCGCGCTCGTCCAGTCGGACGTCTACCAGGCTTTCCTCGACCAGGCCGCGGCCGGAAACGCCGACGCCGCTAACCTCATCCGTCCGCTCCGGGTCGTCATGCCGCTGTACAACGAGGAAATTTATTTCGTCGTGCGCGCCGACTCGCCTCTCAACACCGTGGACGACATCCGGGGACTTCGAATCAACGCCGGTCTGGTGGGCTCTGGAACCGCGCTGACGACGACGACGCTCTATAAACTGATGTTCAACGAGCCGCTCGCCGACGCGAACGCGAGCTTCATGTCCAACGAAGAGGCGCTTGCCAAACTCGTGACAGACCGATCGGTCGACGTGGTGGCGATCATCGCGGGTCAACCGGCCAAGGTGCTCGCCGACATGAAGCCCGAGTCGCGCAAGTACGTGAAGCTGCTTCGCTTCGATCCGAATCACGCGTCGAGCGAGGCGGTGCTGCGCACGTACTTCACGGCAACCGTGCGCGCCGCGAGCTATCCGAACCTGTTGACCGAGGACCTTCCCGCGCTCGCGGTGAAAGCCTATCTCGTCACGTACGAGTTCGATCTCGGCAACACGCGCGCCGCGCTGCGACGGTTCGCACGCGCGATGTGCGACACGTTCGACGTGCTGCAGGCGAACGGCCATCCCAAGTGGCGCGAGGTCGAACTGGCGTTGCCCGATCTTGGGCAGGGATGGAGCTACTACGCGCCGACCGCGCGGGAATTCAAGGCGTGCATCGCGTCTTCGGCGCGGCGGCGACCGGCTGCGACCGCCGACGCGCCCGCCGTGCCGCGGGCACGCGCGGTGTGCTCGCAGCAGGAGCGCGTCCTGGGCTTATGCCGCTGAGGCCGTAACAGGCGCTGGTGTCCTGTCCCGTAAATTCGCTCGATAGTTCGCGGCGAAATCGGCCGCCATGCTGCGTTGCTCGGCCTCACGGTAGCACGGGCTACGGCGTCGGCCGAGCGCCTTGCCTGGCAGCCGATTTCATCCGCTCCTATATCTTCGGAACTTGCGGGACAGGACACTAAATTCCGAGGGTGGACTGCGACGGCGTCGACGGCATCGACGCCGGCGCATCGCGCACCTGGTTGAACGTGCATTGCGTGGCGGGCTTCTCCGGACGCCAGCGCATGAACCGCGTGCCGTGTCGGAAGCGACCGCCACTGAAATGATCGTAGTAGATCTCGACCACCCGCACCGGCCGCAGCGGTTGCCATTCCGCGGAGCGCTCCGTGCTCCAGCGACTCGGACCTCCCGGTGCGCGGCCGGTGAAGCCGGGTGGCTCG
Source organism: Betaproteobacteria bacterium (assembly GCA_039933815.1). Classification (GTDB taxonomy): domain Bacteria; phylum Pseudomonadota; class Gammaproteobacteria; order Burkholderiales; family Casimicrobiaceae; genus VBCG01. Next base: position 3,696 of record JBDTNI010000069.1, on the reverse strand, counting down.
ACGAGTGCCTCGAGCTGGGTCGTCAGCCGCTCGCGTTCGATGCGCGGAATATTCGAGGTAAACCCGACGTGGTGCAACAGGCCGTCGTCGTCGAAGAGCCCCAGCAACAGCGAGCCCACGACTCGCGTGCCGGAACCGTAGCGAAACCCGCCGACGACGCATTCGGCGGCGCGTACGCGCTTGACCTTCTGCATCCCGATCCGGTCACCGGATCGATAGGGCAGGTCGATGCGTTTCGCGATCACGCCGTCCAACGTCGCGCCGACTGTCGCAAGCCACCGTTCGGCCTCGGCGCGATCCGCCGTCGCCGGTGACAACCGGAACGCGCGTGTATCGCGCAGCATCTCCGCCGCGAACGTTTCGAGCGCCGCGCGGCGCTCGCCGAGCGGCATTGCGACGAGCGATCGGCCATCCCCGTCGACGACGAGGTCGAACACGATGTACGTCGCCGGATGCTCGGCGGCGAGCGTCCGCACGCGGCTCGCCGCGGGATGGATCCGCAACAGCAGTTCATCGAACGACAGCGCGTCGCCCGCGGGTACGACGAGCTCGCCGTCGAGCACGCATTGCGGCGCCCGGAGCCGTTGCATCGCTTCGACGATCTCGGGGAAGTATCGGTTGAACGGCTGGCCCGCTTTCGAGCGAAGGTCGACCGCATCGCCATCCTTGAACGCCAGGCACCGAAAACCGTCCCATTTCGGCTCGTACTGCCACAGTGGTCCTTCCGGCAGCGTGTCGACGCGCCGCGCCTCCATCGGGGGGAAGTCGGAGGCGATCGGCAGCGTCATGCTGCCCGTGGCGCCGCGCCGGGCAGACGTAGCTCAAAGCGCTCGGCTGCGTGGATGACGGGCGCCCACAGATCGCCATGCGCCGCGATACCGGCGGGGACGTTGTCATCGAGCAAAGCGCGGCCAGGTGGACGCCGCGCAATCCGATACTCGGCGGTGGTCAATGCCGGATGCTTCGCGGCGAGTGCGTCCCGCAGCACGATCGCCGTTGCACGCACCGCGTCGAGCGCTGGCGGCAGCGTCGGTGCGTTGGGGCGAGGCTGCGGCGGGGCGGAGGGTGACGGGCTCACGGTGGCTACAACAGCAAGGGGCACTGCGACGGGTCGTCGGGTACGGCGCGCGGGCGCCAGGATTCGGAAGGGATAACACGGATACCAGCAAGCGCCGTGCCCTCGCCTTCCCGGACCAGAAGGTCGGACGGCGTCGATCCGTGGGTATTCCTTACCGATGCAAGGCAGGAATTGCGTAGCGGGCGTGCTCCCCGCGTTCCTGCCCCGGATTAGCATGGTCCGCGGTGGCAATCGGCGGGCTCCGTTAAGCTTGTCGCTTTCGCGCGCTGGCCGGCTTCGGGCGGCGCTTCAAGTCAAGACGATCCCCGGAGGATCGCCATCGGAGGTCACATGATCCGCTTCAGAACGGTGCTGGCGCTCGGCGTTGCACTGGCCGGAACTGCCGCATGGACCGGCGGCGCTCTCGCGCAGCAAAAGTCGGAAATCTCGATCACGAGGCAGCCGGGCATCTTGTACCTGCCGTCGCACGTGATGGAAAAGCAGCAGCTGATCGAGAAGGAGGCAGCGAAGCTCGGCGTTCCGAATCTGAAGGTCACTTGGGCGAGCTTGAGCGGCGGCGGCGCGCAGACCGACGCGCTGCTGTCGGGCAGCGTCGACATCGTCAACACCGGCGTCGGCAACCTGCTCCTGCTGTGGGACAGGACGAAGGGCGGCGTGAAGGGCATCGTCGCCAACTCGGCGCTGCCGCTGACGCTCGTCACGCGCAACCCGAACATCAAGTCGTTGAAGGACTACACCGCGAACGACCGGATCGCCGTGCCGACGTTGAAGGTCTCGACGCAGGCGATCCTGCTGCAGATGGCGAGCGAGAAGATGTTCGGTGCCGACCAGACGACGAAGTTCGATGCGAACGCCGTCCAGCTCGGCCACCCGGACGCCGCGGTGATGATGGCCAACCCGCAGGGCGAGGTCACCAGCCACTTCGCGGCACCGCCATTCCAGTTCTTCGAACTGAAGAACGTCGCGGGCGCGCACGTGGTGCTCTCGTCGCCCGACATCATCGGTGGGCCTCTGACGCAGTCGCAGTTCTTCACGACGACCAAATTCGCCGACGCGAACCCGAAGGTGATCGCCGCGATCAAGGCGGCAACGTTTGCCGCGATCGACTACATCCGCAAGGACACGCCGGGCGCCGTGGCGATCTATCGCGAGATCACGAAGGACAAGATGAGCGCGGAGGATATTCTCGACATGCTGAAGCAGCCGGGAATGATGGAATGGATCGCCGCGCCGCAGGGCACGATGAAATTCGCGGCGCACCTCTACAAGGTCGGCACGCTGAAGTCGATGCCGAAGGCGTGGACGGATTACTACCTTCCGATCACGGCCGATCTTCCGGGCAACTGACGAGGATCTTCCCATGGGGGTACTGACGGCTGACCTCCGCGCGAAGCTCGCGGGCGTCAGCACGGCGACGCTGACGACCGCGTTGTTCAAGCGCGGGCTTCGCAACCAGTTCGTGCAGGACGTCCGCCCGCTGAACGCGGCGGCGGGAGCGATGGTCGGCGAGGCGTATACGTTGCGGTACATCCCGGCGCGCGAGGATCTCAATCCGCTGACCGTGTTCCGCGATCGCGCGCATCCGCAGCGCAAGGCGGTGGAGGAATGTCCGCCGGGCGCGGTGCTCGTCATCGACAGTCGCAAGGATGCCCGCGCCGCGTCCGCCGGCTCGATCCTCGTCGCGCGACTGATGATGCGCGGTGTCGCCGGCGTCGTGACCGACGGCGGCTTCCGCGATTCGCCCGACATCGCTCGGCTCGCGATTCCCGCCTATCACCACCGGCCGGCGGCACCGACGAATCTCACCATTCACCAAGCGATCGACATCGACGTGCCGATCGGCTGCGGCGACGCGCCCGTGTTTCCCGGCGACGTTGTCGTCGGCGATGCAGAAGGGGTTGTCGTCGTCCCCGCGGCCATCGCCGGCGAAGTCGCCGACGAAGCGGTCGAGATGACGGCATTCGAGGATTTCGTCACCGAAGAAGTGCTGAACGGCCGTTCGATCCTCGGCCTCTATCCGGCCACCGACGACGCGACGACGCGCGATTTCGCCGCGTGGCGCGCGGCGCGCAACCGCTAGCCGCGAAGCGCTGGCGTAGCATGCGATCCTTTCGATCGCAATCGAGGAGCAGCATGGAAGCAGCACGTAACTACATCGCCGGCGAATGGCTTGCGTCAACGGAGGCCGCCGAAGACATCAACCCGTCGAACACCGCGGATGTCGTCGGACTGTTTGCAAGGGCGGACGCAGCGGTCGCCACGCGCGCGATCGACGCCGCGCGGCACGCGTTCGGCGCGTGGTCGCGCGGTCCGGTCCAGCAGCGCCACGACTTCCTGAAGCGGATCGGCGACGAGATCCTCGCGAAAAAGGACGAGCTCGGCCGCCTGCTGTCGCGCGAGGAGGGCAAGACGCTCGCCGAAGGCATCGGCGAGACCGTTCGTGCCGGTCAGATCTTCCTGTTCTTCGCCGCCGAGTGCGTGCGTCTCGCGGGTGAAAGGATCGCGTCGGTGCGGCCCGGCATCGACATCGAAGTGACGCGGGAACCGCTTGGCGTAGTGGGCATCATCACGCCGTGGAACTTTCCGATCGCGATTCCCGCGTGGAAGATCGCGCCGGC
>JBDTNI010000068.1:0-8010 GCA_039933815.1 Betaproteobacteria bacterium | reverse complement strand
GGTCGTCGCGGCCGACCGTGCGGAAGATCGTCTTGAAGCCCTGCTCGGTCAGCTTCGGATTGGTGGCGGAGCCCGAGATCATCGGCATGCCGGCCTGGTTGTAGACGGCCGACGCGGGGATCGATACACCCGAGTTCAGGTGGCCGACGACACCGGCGACCTTGGCATCGACGAACTTCTGGGCGATCGTCGGTCCGAGCTTCGGATCGGCCTGGTCGTCCTCGCTCATCATGACGAACGTGATCGTCTTGCCGCCGATCTTGATCTTCTTCGTATTGGCTTCGTCGACTGCGAGGTGCACGCCGTTCTCGTCGTCCTTGCCGAGGTGGGCGATGCTGCCCGTCAGCGGGCCCGCGTGACCGATCGTCACCTTCGTCGTTTCCGCGGCCGGGGTCGGCGCGGCGGCCGCGGCGGCGGGCGCAGCCGGAGCCTGCTTCGGCTCTTCCTTGCCGCAACCGTAGAGGCCGACGAGTGCCGCGGCGACCAGCGTAATACCGGTGCGATAGGGTTTGCGAGCAATCAGTTGCGTGGCGTGCATCGTGGATTCTCCGAAGGGGTGTGCCGAAAGGGAAAAGGCTAACGTAGCATTATGATTCCCCAGCGATTCGGGTGTCAATGCACGCGCGGGCACCGCGCGTGGCCGGCGCCTTGTGCACGCATCCTGTCCGGTGCCGGCGCATTCCGTCGCAGGCGGCTTGCCCGGCAGCCGGTGTACGCTTAACGTCCACCGCCGGACTTGAATCCGGCGCGCCCGGACGCGCATCCAACCCGGGTGCGCACGAACCCGCGCTCGTGCGAGCACCGGGCATCCGACGTGGAGCGTGGCTCACAAAGTCACGAAGGAAGAACGATGAGCATCCGCCCGACCCGTCGCCGAATCGTCGGCGCCATCGCATTGATCGCCGTTGCCGGCGCGCTCGGTGGCACCGTTGCGTACCGGGCTGCGCAACGTTCGGATGCCACCGCTGCGCACGACGCCCCGGCGGCCGCGCCGCTGCAGTTCTCGGCCGTCGATCTCGCCTATGTCGAGCGCACGCCGCTCGACCGCTGGCTGGCGGTGTCGGGGACCCTTCAGCCCGTTCGGCAGGCTGTCGTCAAGGCCAAGGTCGCCGGCGACGTCACGGAGTTCACCGTGCGCGAGGGTGAGCCCGTGCGCGCGAACCAGAGGCTCGCCCGCATCGAATCGGCCGACCTGCGCTCGAGGCTCGTCGATCGCACCGGCGCGGTCGAGAGCGCGCGCGCTCAGCTGGCGCTCGCCGAGAAGACGCGAACGATGAACGTGCGTTTGCTGAACGACCACTTCATCTCGCAGAACGCGTTCGACGGCACCGAATCGTCGTTCAGCGTCGCGCGCGGAACACTGAAATCGGCCGAAGCCCAGCTGCAGCTCGCGCAGAACGCGCTGCGCGACACCGACGTTGTCGCGCCGTTGTCGGGCATCGTCGCCAAGCGGCATGTGCAGCCGGGCGAGAAGGTGGCCGTGGAGTCGCCGGTCGTGACGATCATCGACCTAACGGCCCTCGAGGTGCAGGCGATGGTCCCGGCGCTCGACGTCCCCGGGCTCGCGATCGGCATGGAGGTCCAGCTTCGCGTGGACGGCTATGGCGACCAGCAATTCCGCGGCCGCGTCGAGCGGATCAATCCGGCCACGGAGCCGGGCACGCGAGCGATTCTCGTGTACGTCAGCCTGCCGAATCCCGACGCGACGCTGCGCGGCGGCATGTTCGCGACCGGCCGCATCGCACTGTCCGCGAGCGCGCCGGCGCCGACGCTGCCCGCGGCCGCAATCCACAGCGAGGCGGGCCAGCAGTTCGTGTGGACGGTCGACGGCGGAAAACTCGTTCGTCGCGTCGTCGTCACCGGCCGTCGCGACGAGGCGAGCGGGCGCGTCGAGATCAAGACGGCGCTACCGCCCCGGGTGCCGGTGCTGGCGGCGCGTTTCGACAACCTGAAGGAAGGCGCACCTGCGCTCGTAAAGGCAGCGACGTCGTCGCAGAACGCGACGCGCCAGCGAGGCAACGGCGCGGGCTGAACCCGGGCCGCCGCTCGCCGCACCGTTCAACCTCGCAGCGACCGACACCTCATGTGGATAACCCGCACGTCGATCAGGAACCCGGTGTTCGCCACGATGGTGATGATCGGCATCACCGTGCTCGGCGTCGTTTCGTACCTGCGCCTCAATGTCGAGCAGATGCCGAACGTGAGCCTGCCCTTCGTGCAGATCATGACGGCCTACCCGGGTGCCGCGCCCGAGGCCGTCGAGGCGGACGTGACGAAACCGCTGGAATACGCCGTCAATCAAGTGTCGGGCGTCAAGCGGATCTTCTCCAATTCGCGCGAAGGGTCGAGCCAGGTCTTCATCGAGTTCCGCCTGTCGACGAATGCGACCGTGGCCATCCAGGACGTCCGGGACAAGATCGCACTGGTGCGGCCGAGCTTCCCGCGCGACGTCAAGGACCCGCTCGTCAATCGCGTCGACAACGAGAAATCGCAGCCGATCGCGACGCTCGCCGTCATGTCGGAAACGACGGGGTTGCGCGAGCTCACGTCGCTGACCGACCAGACCATCGTCAAGGCGCTCGAGAATCAGCCGGGGGTCGCGCGCGTCGACGTCAACGGCCGCGTGACGCGCGAAATCCGCATCCAGATCAAGCCGGCCGCAGTCACGGCGCTCGGCATCGGCGTCGACCAGATCATCCAGGCGATCCAGAACGCGAATCAGGACGTTCCCGCCGGCCGCCTGACACGCGGACAGAGCGACGCCGTCGTCCGTGTCGAGGGCAAGATCAAGGACCCCGAGCAGTTCAACCGGATCATCGTAGCCCAGCAGGGCGGCGGTGCCATCTACCTGTCCCAGGTCGCCGACATCATCGACGGCGAGAAGGAGCCGACGAGCTTCGCGCGTGTCAACGGGCGCCCCGCGATCACGCTCGACATCCAGAAGGCTCAGGACGCCAACATCGTCGAGACCGGCCGCAACGTGAAGGCCGCCGTCGCGTCGCTGAAGGGCCGGCTGCCGTCGGACGTCGACGTGCGCATGACGTTCTCGTCGGCCGACAATGTCGAGCGTGCCGTCGATCGCGTCGAGCAGACGATCATCGAAGGCGCACTTCTTACGGTGCTGATCGTCTTCCTGTTCCTGCATAGCTGGCGCAGCACGGTGATCACGGGGCTCACGCTGCCGCTGGCCGTCATCGCCACGTTCATCGCGCTGTACGCATTCGGTTTCACGATCAATTTCCTCACGCTGATGGCGCTGTCGCTGTGCATTGGCCTCCTCATCGACGACGCGATCGTCGTTCGCGAGAACATCGTTCGCCATGTGGCGCTCGGCAAGGACCACGTGACAGCCGCGCGCGAGGGCACCGACGAGATCGGACTTGCGGTGATGGCGACGACGTTCGCGATCGTCGCCGTGTTCGTGCCCATTGCGTTCATGAACGGCCTGATCGGGCGCTTCTTCTTCCAGTTCGGGCTGACGGTCGCTGTCGCGGTGCTGGTGAGCCTGTTCATCAGCTTCACGCTCGATCCGATGCTGTCGTCGATCTGGCACGACCCGGCGTCGACACGCTTCAAATACATGCCGTGGCTCGGACGACTGATGGCGGGCATCGAGCTCGGCATCGACGCCGTCCACGGCCTCTATGGCCGCGTGCTGGACTGGGCGCTTGGCCACCGCAAGACCGTCATCGGCATCGCGCTGCTGGCGTTCTTCGGCAGCTTCGCGCTCGTCCCGCTCGTCGGCACCGAGTTCATGCCGCCGACGGACCAGAGCTTCATTTCGCTTCGGCTCAACACCCCCGTCGGCTCGAGCCTCGAATATACGGACGCGAAGGTCCGTGACGTCGAGGACGTGCTGCGGAAGTTTCCCGAGATCGACCTCGCGATGACGTCGGTTGGCACGGAGGACGGGCGCAACTACGCGCGGGTGAACCTCAAGCTCGTCGAGCGGGCCGGGCGCGGCCATTCGCAGATGGAGCTCGAGCAACTGATCCGCAATGCGCTGCGGCCGGTGCCGGGCATCGAGCTCGCGATCGGCTATGACCGCCCGATCTGGTTCAACCTGCTCGGTCCCGACGCGGACACATTGTCAAAACTGTCCGCCGATTTCGCGGCGAAGGTCGCGAAGGTGCGGGGTATCGCCGACCTCGAAACGTCCGACAAGGCCGCCAATCCCGCAGTGTCGATTCGCCTCAACAACGACGTCGCGTCCGACCTCGGCATCTCGGTCCAGCAGGTCGGCGCGACGGTGCGCCCGCTGCTGGCCGGCGATACCGTCAGCTACTGGCTGGGACCCGACGGCCAGAATTACGAAGTCAATGTCCAGCTGTCGAAGGACAACCGGCGGATGGCGTCGGACCTCGGCAATCTTTACCTGACGTCGAGCAAGCGCGGCCCGGAGGGGCAGATGCGCATGGTGCCGCTGCGGCAGATCGCCGATCTCGTCGAGACGACGAGCCCGCAGATCATCAAGCGGCAGGACCTGCAGCGCCGCATCGGCATCTACGCGAATGCCGAGGGCCGTCCGGCCGGCGACGTCGGCACCGATGTGCAGAAGATCGCGTCCGCGATGGACCTGCCGCCCGGATACCGGTTGCAGGCAGCGGGCCAGCAGCAGGACATGCAGGAGTCGTTTCAGGCCGCCGTCGCAGCGCTGGGTCTCGCCGTCATCTTCATCTACCTGATCCTCGCGTCGCAGTTCGCAAGCTTCACGCAGCCGCTTGCGATCATGGCGTCGCTGCCGTTCTCGCTGATCGGCGTGTTCATCGCGCTGCTGGTGACGCGGACAACGCTGAACATCTTCTCGATCATCGGATTCATCATGCTGATGGGGCTCGTCACGAAGAACGCGATCCTGCTCGTCGACTTCGCCAATCGTTCGCGCCGTGCCGGCGCGGCGCTCCACGAGGCGCTGCAGACCGCGGGACAGGTTCGGCTGCGGCCGATCCTGATGACGACGGCAGCGATGATCGGCGGCATGCTGCCGCTCGCGCTGGGACTGGGCGAAGGCGGCGAGACCCAGGCGCCGATGGGCCGCGCGATCATCGGCGGCGTCATCACGTCGACGCTGCTGACGCTGGTCGTGGTGCCGGTGATCTATACATACCTCGACGGCTGGACGGAGCGCCGCCGGAACGCAAAACGCCGGCGAGTGCCGGCCGTTGCGTCGCCAGCAGCCGCGCACGGCTCGGACGACTGACGGGATCCAGGTGACCGATTGCTATAATCGCCCACGTCGCCGGACGCGGGATCGTTCGCCCCCGGTTGCGCATCGCACAGGCCGCGACGCGGCCGTCGCATTCCTCCGCGCCGGACAGGGTCTTCGATGACGCCCTTCGATTACGAGCAGGCCCGATTCAACATGGTCGAGCAGCAGATCCGCACGTGGGACGTGCTGGATCAGCGCATCCTCGACCTGCTGTTCGCAGTCAAGCGCGAGGACTTCGTTCCCGCGGCCTACCGTGCGCTCGCGTTCGCCGATCTCGAGCTGCCGATCAGTCGTGGTGCCCGGATGTGGACGCCGAAGATGGAAGCACGCGTCGTGCAGGAACTGGCACTGCAGGCGACCGACCGCGTGCTCGAAATCGGCACCGGCAGCGGCTACCTGACGGCGCTGCTCGCGAGCCAGTCTGCGGACGTGCGGAGCGTCGAGATCGACTCGTCGCTCGCTGCCGACGCCAGCGCGAAGCTGGCGCGGCACGGCTTCGCGAACGCACGCGTCGACGTCGCTGACGGCGCGCGCGGATTCGGCCCCGCGGCGTACGATGCGATCGTGCTGACCGGCTCTACACCGATTCTGCCGGTGCGTTTCCTCGAGCAGCTCGCGCCGGGCGGGCGGCTCTTCGCCGTCGTCGGCGAGGCGCCGGCCATGACGGCGCGCCTCTTCAGCATCGACGCGGCAGGCGGGCGTGCCGGCCTTGATCTTTTCGAAACCGTCGTGGCCCCGCTCGCCAACGCGCTGGCGCCCGCGCGGTTCGAATTCTGACCGCGGCGTTCACGAATGTTCGACGCCGCCGCCCACGGGCCTGCACGCCCGTGTCCGCGCGGCACGCTCACTTTTCTGGATTCCCCATGAATCGCGTTCTTTCAGTCATCGCCGCGGCCGTTGCGGCGTCGGTGCTCGCTCCGCTGCCGGTGCGCGCCGAGGATTTGCTTCAGGTGTACCGCGCCGCGCAGCAGAACGATCCTTCGCTGGCGGCGGCGCGCGCGAACTGGGAGGCCACGCAGGAGCGCGTGCCGCAGGCGCGGGCGGGTCTGCTGCCCAACGTGAACGTGTCGGCGAGCACCAACGCGAATTATTTCGGCACCAGCGTCGATACGACACCGCGCGTGCGCGTCGAGCGTGGCTTCGGATTCGGCGGGTTGGGCGTGACGGCGTCGCAGCCGCTATACCGGTATGCCAACGCCGTCGCTTACAGCCAGGCGGTGCAGCAGGTCGAGCAGGCCGATTACACGCTGGCGTCGGCGCGGCAGGACCTGATCCTGCGGGTCGCCACTGCGTATTTCGACGTGCTGCTCGCGCAGTTCAACGTCGAGCTCGCCGAGAGCCAGAAGGCCGCGATCTCCGAGCAGCTCGCGCAGGCGAAGCGCAATTTCGAAGTCGGCGTCGCTACGATCACCGATACCAACGAGGCTCAGGCCAAGTACGACTCGGTCGTCGCGCAGGAAATCTCCGCGCGCAACGATCTCGACAACAAGCGGACGGCACTGCGGGCGATCATCGGCCGCGCGCCGGAGGACCTGAAGCGCCTGGGGCCCGGGTTCGATCCTACCCCGCCGTCGCCGAACGCACTCGACGAATGGGTGGATCACGCGCTCGCCGGCAATCTCAACGTCAGGATCGCGCGCTACAACGGCGAGATCGCCACGCTCGAGATCGAACGGCAGCGCGCCGGGCGCCTGCCGACGCTCGATCTCGTCGCCAGCGCGTCGACGCAGGCCGGCACCGGGTCGAGCACAACCGGCGCGTTCAGCGATTCGCGACAGGCCGTCGTCGGTCTGTCGCTGACGGTGCCGCTCTACCAGGGCGGTTTGGTCGATTCGAAGGTGCGCGAGGCACTCGCGCTGCAGGAAAGCGCGCGCCAGAATCTCGAGGTGGCGCGCCGCAACGCGTTGTTCAGCGCGCAGACCGGTTTCAGCGGCGTCAACAGCGCCGCAGCGTCGGTCAAGGCGTTCGAGCAGGCGCTCGTCTCGGCACAGACGGCGTACGAGTCGAACAAGACGGGCCAGGAAGTGGGCGTGCGGACCAACCTCGACGTGCTGAACACGCAGCAGAACGTCTTTCAGACGAGGCGCGATCTCGCGCAGGCGTACTTCACTTACCTGGTAGGCGTGCTGCGGCTGAAGGCCGCCATCGGTACGCTCGACGAGCAGGACCTCGAGGACGTCAACCGCCGGCTGCAGGGCTGACGCCGACCGTTGCTGGAGCACGCGATCGCGCCGGCGTCCCGATCGCTCGTCAGTGCGGCGGCGTGCGATCGGCCGTGGACAGGCGCGGCGCAAGCCACGTCCACAGCCGGTCCGCCGCACCGGCGTGCAGGGTCATGAACGCGGTTGCCCGCTCGCGCATGGCGGCCCGCTCGCGCGCGTCGGCAAGGAGCATGCACGCGGTCGTGAACACGTCGTCGGCGTCCCGCGCGCGGCGCGCGGCGCCCGCGGCGACCGCGGCGTCGCTCGCCTGCTGGAAATTGAATGTGTGCGGTCCGATCAGCGTCGGCACGCCGGCCGCGAGCGACTCGATCAGGTTCTGGCCGCCGAGCGGAAGCAGGCTGCCTGCGACGAAGGCGACGTCGGCTGCAGTGTAGTACGCGAACAGCTCGCCGACCGAATCGCCGAGCACGACCTGCACGTTCGCGTCCACGTCGCCGCCACTGCGGCGCGAGAAGGGCACCTGCCGCGCCGCCAGCAGCGCGGCAACCGCGTCGAAGCGCTGCGGGTGGCGCGGCACCACCACCAGCAGCAGCGATTTCGGCAGTCTGTCGCGCGACCGCGCGTAAGCGTCGAGCAGCA
>JBDTNI010000067.1:0-8033 GCA_039933815.1 Betaproteobacteria bacterium | reverse complement strand
TGGTGGCCGCGCAATAGTACAATCATCGACTTTGCTGAATTTACCGGCCCGCGCTCGCCTCGGCCGGGAACGACAGGATTCTCCAATGAAAACCTTTTCCGCCCGGCCGCGGGACATCACGCGTGCGTGGTTCGTCGTCGACGCGTCCGACAAGGTGCTCGGCCGCCTCGCGACGCAGATCGCGGCGCGTCTTCGCGGCAAGCACAAGCCAATCTATACGCCGCACATGGACACCGGCGACTTCATCGTCGTGACCAATGTCGAAAAGCTGCGCGTCACCGGCAACAAGGCCGACGACAAGCTCTATCACCGCCACAGCGGCTACCCTGGCGGGATTCGCACGACGACGTTCGGCGAAATGCAGGCCCGGTTTCCGGGCCGCGCGCTCGAGAAGGCGGTGAAGGGCATGCTGCCCAAGGGCCCGCTCGGCTACGCGATGATCAAGAAACTGAAATGCTACGCCGGACCCGCGCATCCTCACGCGGCCCAGCAACCGTCCGCCCTCGAAATCTGACCCCTACTTCCGGCGGCGCAGCCATCACCGGTTGGCGCCCGACAATCCATCCATGATCGGCAACTACCATTACGGCACCGGGCGACGCAAGACATCGGTCGCGCGAGTGTTCATCAAGCACGGCGACGGCAAGTTCGTCGTGAACGACAAGCCCGTCGACCAGTTTTTCACGCGCGAGACCGGCCGAATGGTCGTTCGGCAGCCGCTGATCCTGACCAACCACGAGAAGACGTTCGACATCATGGTCAACGTGATCGGCGGCGGCGAATCGGGGCAGGCGGGCGCCGTGCGTCACGGCATCACCCGGGCTCTGATCGAATACGACGCGCAACTCAAGCCCACGCTCTCGAAGGCGGGACTCGTCACGCGCGACGCCCGCGAGGTCGAACGCAAGAAGGTCGGCTTGCACAAGGCACGGCGCCGCAAGCAGTTCTCGAAGCGCTGACGCCGCCCTCCAAGGCGCGTCCGCCCAACGAGGCCGCCCTGCAACGGGCGGCCTTTTTTGCTTCCGGGACCCCGCGCGGCGGCCGCGGAAGCGCCGGTTTGAATGATTTGGCGAAGGAGCACCATGATCAACGTCGGCATCGTCGGTGGTACCGGGTACACGGGCGTCGAGTTGCTGCGGCTTTTCGCGCAGCATCCCGAGGCGCGGGTGCGGGCCATCACGTCGCGCAAGGACGCGGGCACGCCGGTAGCCAGAATGTTTCCCAGCCTCCGCGGACGCTACGACCTGTCGTTCAGCGACCCGAAGGACGCGGACCTCGGCGCCTGCAACGTCGTTTTCTTCGCGACGCCCCACGGCGTGGCAATGGCGCAGGCGCGCGAACTCCTCGCGGCGAACGTGCGCATCATCGACCTCGCAGCGGATTTCCGGCTCGCGGATCCCGCCGTCTTCGAGCGCTGGTACAACATGCCGCACGCGTGTCCCGACCTGCTGCAGGAGGCCGTGTACGGCCTGCCGGAGGTCAATCGCGACGCCATCCGGGACGCGCGGATCATCGGCAATCCGGGCTGCTATCCGACGGCTGTGCAACTCGGATTCCTGCCGCTGGTCGAAGCAGGTCTCGTCGATACGCGACATCTGATCGCCGACTGCAAGTCCGGCGTGTCCGGCGCCGGGCGCAAGGCCGAACTGTCGCTCGGATTCGCCGAGACCTCCGACAATTTCGCCGCTTACGGCGTCGCCGGTCACCGGCATCTTCCGGAAATCGTCCAGGGCCTGAATCGCGCGAGCCGCGATCCGGTGCAGCTCGCGTTCACGCCCCACCTGACGCCGATCATCCGCGGCATCCTTGCCACCCTCTATGCGCCGCTCAAGGATCCGGGGGTCGATCTGCAGGCGCTCTACGAAAAACGGTACGCCGGCGAGCCTTTCGTCGACGTGATGCCGGCGGGATCGCTGCCCGACACCCGCAGCGTGCGCGCGTCGAACATGCTGCGCCTCGCGGTCCACCGCCCGCCGGACAGCGACCTCGCACTCGTGGTCGCGGTCGAGGACAACCTCGTCAAGGGCGCAGCCGGCCAGGCCATCCAGAACATGAACCTGATGTTCGGGCTCGATGAGACGACGGGGCTGACGGCGCCTGCTGTGTTGCCGTAGCGGGCGCCGGAAGCGGCGGGCGCCCGCCGGTTGATGCCGCCGCGAACGTCCCCATCTGGGCGACAGTCGGCTTCCGCCGAGTCCGCGACGCCTCTCGACCCGGGCCACGTCGCCGCGGCTCTTTTGACGCGCTGCGTGGCGCGGCCGATAATGGGGCCTTGGAGAACTGGAGCACCGAATGAACGCGATGAACGAACTGCCGAGCCCGCTGGTCTTCACCGACGCAGCGGCGTCAAAGGTCAAGACCCTGATCGAGGAGGAAGGCAACCCCGATCTCAAGCTGCGCGTGTTCGTATCGGGCGGCGGCTGCTCCGGCTTCCAGTACGGCTTCACATTCGACGAGGTCGTCAACGAAGACGACACGGCGATGAACAAGGCCGGCGTGACGCTGCTGATCGACCCGATGAGCTACCAGTACCTGGTCGGTGCGGAAATCGATTACCAGGAAGGGCTCGAAGGCGCGCAGTTCGTCATCAAGAACCCGAACGCGACGACGACCTGCGGCTGCGGTTCGAGTTTCTCGGCCTAGAAGCGGCCGCACCGGCTGGGCTGCCGCACCTGCAGGCACACTCGCCAGCGAGTACGCCGGCCAGTGCATCGTCCGCGCGGATCACGCGCCCACGCCGATTAAGACCACGCGACGTCAGCGCGGATAGATGGCGCCGAGCACACGCGGACCCCGCGCGCCGGTGACCTCGGGCAGATTCGCGGGACGCCCCGCGATGGCTGCACGTGCGAGCCACGCGAATGCCAGCGCTTCGACGTGCTCCACCGGTACGCCCTCGTCGCCGGTGGTCTTGAGTGCGGCAGGCTTAAGCGCTGCGGCGAGCGTCCGCATCAACGACGCGTTGTTGGCGCCGCCGCCGCACACCAGCACCTCCGAAGCGCCCGCAGCGTAGCGCTGTATCGCGTCGGCGATCGTACGTGCGGTGAGTGCAACCAGCGTGGCCTGCACGTCCTCGCTCTCCGCGCTGCTGCCGGAGCTCTTCAGCTTTTCCTCCAGCCACTGGAGGTTGAACCGGTCCCGATGCGTGCTCTTGGGGGGCGGCGCGGCGAAATAGGAATCGGCGAGCAGCGCGTCGAGCAATTCAGGAACGACGTTCCCGGTGGCGGCCCACGCGCCCTGCGCGTCGTAGGTGGTCCCCCGGTTGCGGGCACACCAGAGGTCGGACAACACATTGCCCGGACCGGTGTCGAAGCCGCTGACCGCGCCGCCCATGGGGAGGTCTGTCATGTTCGCTATGCCGCCGAGGTTGACGACCACCCGATGCCGGTCGTCCCGCGCGAACAGCGCTGCATGGAACGCCGGCACCAGCGGCGCGCCCTGGCCGCCCGCCGCAACGTCACGGCTGCGAAAATCGGACACGACGACCATGCCGGCCTTTTCCGCCACGCGCGCGGCGTTGTTGAGCTGCACCGTGAAGCCGAGATCAGGACGATGCCGCAGCGTCTGGCCATGCACGCCGGCGGCCTGCACGTCGTCGCTGCCGAGCTTCGCGGCCGCGAGCGCACGCGCGATCGCCTCGGCGTAGAGCTCGGCGAGCATGTTGGCGGCGGACGCCGCTCGCGCGAGCTCGTTCTTGCCCGGCATCTGCAATGCGAGCAACTCGTCGCGGAGCATCGTGGGAAACCCGATGTGCGCCGCGCCCAGCGTCCGGCAGGCCCTGGCGCCGCCGGGCGCGAAGTCGGCGACGACGGCATCCACGCCGTCGAGGCTGGTTCCGGACATCACGCCGGCGAAGCATTCACGGGTCATTGGGGCCTGGCCCTGGTCGGTTCGTCGGCCGCAGGCGGCGGCGGGACCGTCAGTGAATCAGTTGGCCGCGACCACCCGAACATCCGGCAGTGCGCGGACGACGGCGAGTTCGCCTGCGAGCGGCTCGACGTGCGCGGTGAAGGCGGCTCGATCCTCGTCCGAAACGGGCGTGGCGAACGGCAGCGCGACGGTCAGCGCATCGCGCGGCTCGCCGTCGATGCGCAGTTCGTAATGCAGGTGCGGACCGGTCGCCCAGCCGGTCTGGCCGACATAACCGATCGTGTCGCCCTGGTGGACGCGTGCGCCGCCCTGCATCGCCGACGCGAATCGCGACAGGTGCGCATACACGGTCGAGTACGTCGCGTCGTGCTCGATGATCACGACATTGCCGTAGCCGTTCTGCTCGCCCGCGACCGTGACGACGCCGTCGGCCGCGGCGCGCACCGGCGTGCCTTCCGGCGCCGCGAAATCGGTTCCCTTGTGCGCGCGCATCGTGTGGAGCACCGGGTGCAAGCGCGCCTGCGTGAACCCCGACGTGATGCGGGAAAATTCCATCGGCGAACGAAGGAACGATTTACGCGAGCTGCGCCCGGATTCGTCGTAGTAGCCTTCGGCGCCGTCCGCACCGCGCCAGAGGAACGCGTGATACGCGATGCCGCGCGTCACGAACTCCGCAGCCACGATGCGCCCGGTCCCCGCCGGCTCGCCGTCGACATAGCGCGTCTCGAACAGCACGATGAAACGGTCGCCGCGGCGGAGGTCGTGATAAAAATCGATGTCCCCTGCGAACACGTCCGCCAGCGCAAGCGTGACGGCATCGGGCAATCCCGCGTCATCGGCTGCGGCAAACAGCGAAGACTGGATCTCTCCGGCGCGAAGGGTGAGCCGGGTGTCGGGTGCCGCCGCCTCGCGAACCGCCGCGAACCCCGACGCCGACCGCTGAAACGCCAACGTCTCGCCGTCGCCCGTCAAGAACCGCAGTCCCAGGAGCCGGCCGGTGTCGTCGGTAGCGACCTTCAGCGGCCGGCCCGGCCGCAACTGGTACAACGCACGCGCGGAAGGGTCCGTGCGCAGGAATTCCATGGCGGCCGGGTCGTCGACCGCCGCACGCGCGAGCAGGCTGCCGATGGTGTCGCCGCGCTCGACACGCGCCTCATGCCAGTACGGATCGCTCGCTTCGACACTCGGGGCCAACTGTGGGAGCGGCAGCGCGCGCGAAACGCGCTGCACGGAAACCGCATCGAGCGTCGTGTCCGGCGTGATGCCGAACGCCGCGACACCTGCCAGGCCGAGCACCACGATGGCCAACGCCTGGCCTGGCGACAGCGCATGCGCGACGACGGCGAGCGTTGAGCGTAACCGCTGCGCTAGAATCGGGGATCGGTGCGTGATCAACGAAATGACAGGCTGTAAAAAAGGCGTTGCGCTTCGTCGGGCGCCCGGAGCCAAACGCCCGGGCGGATTGTAGCAGGCAACTCGCGCACTGCAACCCCCGCGACGCCGGGCATCGAACGGCTGTTCGCCCGTGCGCCGCCGCCGCGTGTTCCGATCGAAGCACCTCGAGCTTAACGACCATGGGCTTCGACATCGACCACCACATCGCCGTGTTCCGTCGCGGCGCCGACGAGCTGCTCGTCGAAAGCGAGTTGCGCTCCAAGCTCGCGCGCGGCGTGCCGCTGCGGATCAAGGAGGGATTCGACCCCACGCGTCCCGACCTGCATCTCGGCCACGCGGTGCAGTTCACCAAGCTGCGGCAGCTTCAGGATCTCGGCCATCACGTCGTGTTCCTCATCGGCGACTTCACTTCGCTGATCGGCGATCCCACCGGCCGTAACATGACGCGGCCCGCGTTGTCGGCCGAGGAAGTGGCCGTCAATGCGAAGACGTACACCGATCAGGCATTCCTGATCCTCGACGCGGCGAAAACCGAGATAGCCTTCAATTCGACGTGGCTTTCCGCGCTCGGCGCCGACGGCATGATCAGGCTCGCCGCCAAGTACACCGTCGCGCGGATGCTCGAGCGGGACGACTTCGCCAAGCGCTACGCTGCGCTGCAGCCGATCGCCATCCACGAGTTCCTGTACCCGCTCGCGCAGGGATACGATTCCGTTGCGCTCAGGACCGACGTGGAGCTGGGCGGGACCGACCAGAAATTCAACCTGCTCGTCGGCCGCGAGTTGCAGCGGCAATACGGCCAGGAACCGCAGTGCGTGTTGCTGCTGCCGTTGCTCGAGGGCCTCGACGGCGTCAGCAAGATGTCGAAGTCACTCGACAACTACGTCGGAATCACCGAGCCGCCGGCATCGATGTTCGGCAAGCTGATGTCGATATCGGACGCGCTGATGTGGCGGTACTTCGAGCTCGTCTCGTTGCGTCCGCCTGGCGAGATCGCGGCGCTTCGCCGTGAATGCGACGACGGACGCAATCCCCGCGACGCGAAGGTCGCGCTGGCGACGGAAATCGTGTCGCGATTCCATTCGCCCTCCGCCGCAGCGGCCGCACGCGCGGAATTCGACGCACGCTTCAGGCACGGCGCATTGCCCTCCGACATCGTCGACATCACGCTGCATGCCGAGAGCGGCGGACTGCCGATTGCGCAGCTCGCGAAACAGGCCGGAATCGTCGATTCGACGTCCGAGGCATTGCGCCTCATCGCGCAGCGCGGCCTCAAGCTGGACGGTGACGTCGTGTCCGACAAGGCGCTGGTCGTGAAAGCGGGCTCGACGGTCGTCGTGCAGGCCGGCAAGCGGAAGTTCGCGCGCGTTACCGTCCGCTGACGCCTGCAATGCCGGGATCGCTCGCGACGCCCTCGAGCTTCGGCACGTTGGGCACGCGCGGGGCGATCGTCGGGTGGGCCCGAAGATAGCGCGCCACGACGTCCCAGACCGGCTCCGGGCTGCCCACCGCCGCATCCTCGGCCACCGGCGCCCAGCCGGCGACCTTGTACTGCTGGTCGGCCGACAGCGGCTGTCCCGCGAGTTCCATTCGCGTGATCCGCGAGCCGGCATCCCGGAATGGATCGATCGCGTAGCGCAGGCCGCCGACGCGCACCATGTCGCCGCCCTGCTGGTAGTACGGGTCCGGATTGAAGAGATTGTCGGCCACGTCTTCGAGAATCGTCTTGATCGTCGCGCCGGTCAGCAGGTTCGCGGTCACATAAGGGTACGTGATGGCCGTCTGGTCCATCACGTCCTCGAAGCGGATCGCGTCGCCAGGCAGCAGCGTCGGGCCCCATCGGAAACCCGGCGAGAAAGCGATCGGCGCATCCTTCTCGGCCATCAGCGCATCCAGCAGGAGCTGATCGAACGTCCCGTTGAAATTGCCCCGGCGGTACAGCGTCTGGCCGGTAACCGAGAGCGTCTCCGAGAGCTTCGCTTCGAACGGCGCGCGCACCGCGGCGATCAATGCATCCATCGCCTGATCGGCCGGCAGCAACGCTGCGAACACCGGAACGAGTCGATAGCGCATGTCGCGGAGGGCTCCGTCACGCACGTCGAACTCGAGCAGGCCCACAAACTTGCCGTTGCTTCCGGCGTTGGTCACCAGCGTGCGGCCGCCGGCGTTCGCGACGATGGTCGGCTGCGGCACGCCGTCGTGCGTGTGGCCGCCGAGAATGGCGTCGATGCCGGTCACGCGCGACGCGAGCTTGAGGTCGACGTCCATGCCGTTGTGCGACAGCAGGACGACGACGCGCGCGCCCTTCGAACGCGCCTCGTCGACGGCCTTCTGCACCCCTTCTTCCTGGATGCCGAACGTCCATTCCGGGACGAAGTACCGCGGGTTCGCGATCGGCGTGTAGGGAAACGCCTGCCCGACGATCGCCACGGAAACGCCGTTGATCGTCTTGATGACGTAAGGCGCGAACACCGGATCGCCGAAGTCGGCGGTCTTGACGTTCTGCGCGATGAAATCGATGCGGCCCGCGAAGTCGTTTTCGACCACCTCACGCACGCGCGCGGCACCGTACGTGAATTCCCAGTGCCCGGTCATCACGTCGACGCCGAGCAGCTTCGCGGCGTCGATCATGTCCTGCCCCTTCGTCCACAGTGACGTTGCGGACCCTTGCCACGTGTCGCCGCCATCGAGCAGCAGCGCGCCCGGCCGGTCGGCGCGCAGCCGCTTCACCAGCGTCGCCAGATGGGCGAACCCTCCCATCTTGCCGT
>JBDTNI010000066.1:0-8065 GCA_039933815.1 Betaproteobacteria bacterium | reverse complement strand
ATGGCGGATCACCGTCGCGTCCTCGGCGGAGCCGACGGCAAGCGCCCGGATCAGCGGCAGCGTCATCTTGCCTTCGCTGAGATCGTCGCCGAGGTTCTTGCCGATCTCGGCGGCTTCGCCGGAGTAGTCAAGCACGTCGTCCATGATCTGAAACGCGGTTCCGACATGCATGCCGTAGCGGGCGAGCGCGTCCTCCCAATCCGACGACTGATCGCCCAGCACGCCGCCCAGCCGGCCGGCGGCCTCGAACAGCTTCGCCGTCTTGCGCTCGATGACGGCGAAATACGCGCGCTCGTCGAGCGCAGCGTCGCCCGCGTGCATCAACTGCAGCACCTCGCCTTCGGCTATGAGGTTCGTCGCGTCGGCGATGATCGAAAGCACGCGCATACGGTCGACGCCGACCATCAGCTGGAACGTCCGCGAGTACAGGAAATCGCCGACGAGCACTGCGGCGGGGTTGCCGAACGCGGCATTCGCGGTCGAATGGCCGCGGCGTAACTGGGACTCGTCGACGACATCGTCGTGCAGCAGCGTTGCCGTATGAATCATCTCGATCGCCGCAGCCAGCGTGTGATGGTCGCGTCCGTGATAGCCGCACGCGTTCGCCGACAGGAGCAAAAGCGCCGGGCGCAACCGCTTGCCGCCGCCGGCGATGATGTAGTCGGAGACGCTGCGGATCAGCGCGACGTCGGAGTCGAGGCTCGTGCGCAGCACGAGGTCGACCGCGGCCATGTCGTCGCCGATCACCGCATTGAGGAAATCGAGATTCACGAACGGTCGGGGACGGTCGAACTGAGGTGGCGGAGAGGGACGCGGGCCGCCGGCGGGGCAGCGGCTCGCCGTGTGATTCTACCGAAGTCCGGGCTACGCCCGAGTGACCAAAGCCGCCGTTTGCCGGGGGCGCTCGAAAGACGTTATAATCCAAGGCTTTCCGTCGTGGCCGCTTGAATGGCGCGGGGTGCGGCACGCGGCCTCGGATGCGGTCGCCGTTATCGAAAAACAGGAGCTTCAGTCATGTACGCGGTCGTCAAAACCGGTGGCAAACAGTACAAGGTTGCCCCCGGCGAGAAACTCAAGGTCGAAACGCTAACGGCGGACGTGGGCGCGGAAGTGATCCTCGATCAGGTGCTGATGGTCGGCGAAGGCGAGGCGGTTCGTGTGGGCCAGCCGATCGTCGCGGGCGCATCGGTCAAGGCCACGGTCGTCGCGCATGGCCGCCGCGAAAAGGTCCGGATCTTCAAGATGCGCCGGCGCAAGCATTATCAGAAGCATCAGGGACACCGGCAGAACTACACCGAACTGCAGATCGACGCGATCGTCGGCTGAGGAGCGTTCACCATGGCACACAAGAAAGCAGGCGGCAGTTCTAGGAACGGCCGCGACTCCGAGTCGAAGCGTCTCGGCGTCAAGGTCTACGGCGGCGAAGCGATACGCGCCGGCGGCATCATTGTTCGCCAGCGCGGCACGCGGATCCACGCCGGGATCAACGTCGGGCTCGGCAAGGACCACACGCTGTTCGCGCTGGTCGACGGCAAGGTGTCGTTCCGGGTGAAGGGCGAGCGTCAGAACAAGTACGCAAACGTCGATCCCGTCGGCGAGGCCGCGTAGCGCAGCGCTGCACGTCGCACTGAAAAAACCCCGCCGGTGTGCGGGGTTTTTTATGCGCGAAGGCGCGCTACCGACGCTCGATGATCCACAGCATCGCGACCGCGACGGCGGTGAAGAACGCCAGTGGAAACACCGCGGCAAACAATGGCGGCCAGTCGTTGAGGACGCCGAGGTTCGAGAACAGGCGGCCGATGAGGAAGAACGACAGGCCGATCATCGTCCCCGCGAAGATCCGGAAGCCGACGCCGCCCTGGCGCCGCTGGAAATGGGCGAACGGCAGCGCCAGCACCATCATGCCCAGTACGGCAAGAGGGTAGAACACCTTGTTCCAGAACGCGATCTCGAAGCGCGACGTCTTCTGGGCGTTGTTGCCGAGCACGCGAATGTTGTCGTACAGCGTTCCGAGCTCGAGGCGTTCAGGCGTAACCTGATACACGTTGAGAATGGACGGACGCAGCACCGTTGTCCACATGTAAACGGGCGCGGTGGTCACGCGGGTCGCATCGGCGAGGATTTCAGTCGATTTCACGTTCTCGAGCTTCCACTGGCCATTGCCGGCGAAGCGCCCCGACTGCGCGACGCGTACCGATTTCAGCCGCAGATCGTCGCCGAACTCGTACATGCGCACGCCGGACAGCGTCATGTCGGCCAGCACCGTGCGAATGTTGACGAACGTCAGGTCCTGCTTGAACCAGAACCCCGACTTGAACTGCTGCGCGACCACACGCGCGGCACCCCCCGACGACCTGACCGTTTGCGCGATGCGTTCCGCCTGCGGAGCGATGTATTCGCCGGCGAGGAATGTCGCGACGGCCAGTGGAATGCCCACGCGCACTACCGACCAGGTGACGCGCGCCAGCGACACGCCCGAAGCGCGCATTACCGTGTATTCCGAGTTCGCGACGAGCTGTGAGACGGCGAACAGCGTGCCGATCAGCGCCGCGACGGGGAACAGTTCGTACAGTCTGGACGGCAGGTTCAGCGTGACGAACAGCAGCGCGCGGCTGATCGTGTAGTCGCCGCGCCCGACGTCGCCCAACTCGTGGATCAGGTCGAAGAACGCAAACAGCGCCAGCAGCGCGCAGAAGATCAGCATCGTCGCGAGCAGCACGTCCCGGCCGATGTAGCGCTGCAGCGTCTTCATCGCCGCCTCAGCCAACCACCGGTCGCGGCGCCCGGGCGAGCAGCCCGCGCACCGAACCCTGGTGGCGGAACAGCAACACTACGACGAGGAGCGCGATCGCGTGGGGCAGCAGAAGTCCGAGCCAGAGCTCGATCCGGCCCTGCGCGATCATGCTCTGGACGATGTTGAGGCAGTTGCTGTAGAGCATGTACAGGAAAGCCGCGGCAACGAGATTGAACGAGCGACCCATCCGCGGGTTCACGTACGCGAGTGGTACTGCAAGCAGCGTGAGCACCAGCGCCGCGAGCGGCACCGAGATGCGCCAGAACAGCTCGGCACGCTCGACGCGGCCGTCCGTGGCCACGAGAGCGACGGTCGGCAACGCTTTCGACGACGTGGGGAGCGTCCGCACTTCCTTGGGCTCGATCCGTCGCCCGAGCCGCTCGAACTCGATCACGCGGTAATCGGCGGCGCCCGGCGTTCCCTGGTAGCGGCGCCCGTGCTCCAGCACGATGAAGCGATCGCCGTTGGGCATGTCCTCCAGCCGGCCCCGCTCGGCGACAGTCGTCGCCTCCTGGTTGTCCTCGATCGAGTGCAGGAATACGTTCTGGACCGTACTGTTCAGCGGGTTGATGCTCTGGACGAACACGACGAGGTTCGCGCGCGAGAACTCGCGAAACAGCCCCGGCGTGACCACGGCGATATCGTCACGTGCCTCGAGCTGGCGCTCGAACTCGATCTTGCGCAGTTCGGCCCACGGCGACAGGAACAGCGACAACACGACGATCGCCACGAGAAACGGGGCCGCGAACAGGAGGACCGGGCGCAGACACGAGAGCAGCGACTGACCTGACGTGAACCAGACAATCATCTCGCTATCGCGATACCAGCGCGAAAGCGTGAGCAGTACGGTGAGAAAGAGCGCGACCGACAGCAGGATATTGAAGTAAAAAAGCGCGTTGAATCCCAGCAGCGCAGGATCCCGTCGGTCGCGATGATGCCGCCTGCGGCGTTCGCCAGCAGCCGCAGCACGAGGTTCACGAACAGAATGGCGAGCAGGACGAGGAACAGCGCGACGGCTGTAGCCGTCAACTCGCGGACCAGGCTACGCCGAAAAATCATGACGACTGGAAAATTTTGACTTTTATAACGCGTTTTGCCGATAATGGGCGCTACGAACGCCTTTGCGGCACAAAAACGTGTTGGACGGACCCCGAGGAGCCCGATGGAATTTACCATAAAAAGCGGCAGCCCCGAGAAGCAGCGCAGTGCGTGCGTCGTCGTCGGGGTTTTCGATAACCGCAAACTTTCCCTCTCGGCGGAACTGATCGACCGGGCGTCGAACGGTTACATCAGCGAAATCATCCGGCGCGGCGACATGGAAGGCAAGCTCGGCGCGACGCTGCTGCTCCACAGCGTCCGGGGCACGCTGGCCGACCGGGTGCTGTTGATCGGGCTCGGCAAGGAACGCGATTTCCGCGACAAGGAGTTCCGCCACGCGATACGCAGTTCGGTCAAGCTGCTGAACGAAACCGGTTCCTACGAGGCCGTGCTGTACCTGACCGAGGAGAAGGTCAAGCGCCGCGAAGTCGTTTGGCGCGTCGAGCACGCGGTGCTCGTCGCGATGGATGCCGTCTACCGCTTCGAGCAAATGAAGAGCGAGCCCACCGAGGTGCGCCGGCCGCTGCGCAAGCTGACGCTGTCGGTGCCGCAGCGGTCGGACCTGTCGGCCGGCGAGGCCGCGTCGGCGCGGGGGCTCGCCATCGCGCACGGGATGGACCTTGCCAAGGATCTCGGCAACCTGCCCGGCAACGTCTGTACGCCGGGCTATCTCGCCGAGCGCGCGCAGGAACTCGGCAAGCAGTTCCCCGACATCAAGGTCACGATCCTCGAGCGCCCGCAGCTCGAGGCGCTCGGCATGGGCTCGTTCCTTTCCGTGACCAACGGCAGCGACGAGCCGCCGCGTTTCATCGTCCTCGAATACGAACAGTCTGCCAAGAAACAGAAGCCGCTGGTTTTGGTAGGCAAGGGCATCACGTTCGATACCGGCGGAATATCGATCAAGCCCGCCGCCGACATGGACATGATGAAGTACGACATGTGCGGCGCGGCTTCGGTGCTCGGGACGCTTGCCGCGGTGGCCGAACTCAAGGCGAAGCTCAACGTCGTGGGCCTCATCCCCACCTGCGAGAACATGCCGTCGGGCCGTGCGACCAAGCCGGGCGACATCGTCAAGTCGATGTCGGGGCAGACGATCGAGGTGCTCAACACCGATGCGGAAGGACGCCTGATCCTCGCCGACGCGCTGACGTACGCCGAGCGCTACGAGCCGCAGGCGGTTGTGGACATCGCGACGCTGACGGGTGCGATGGTCGTCGCGCTCGGTCATGTCGCGAGCGGCATCTTCAGCAACAGCGATCCGCTCGCGCGCGCGCTGATCGCCGCCGGCGACGATGCGTACGACCGCGGCTGGCAGATGCCGCTGTGGGACGATTATCAGGAGGGTCTCGCGAGCAACTTCGCCGATTTCGCCAATGTTGCCGGCCGGGCGGCCGGCAGCGTCGTGGCGGCGTGTTTTCTCAGCCGCTTCGCGCGCAAGTACGACTGGGCGCACATCGACATCGCCGGCACGGCGCAGCTCGAAGGCAAGCACAAGGGGTCCACTGGACGTCCGGTGCCGATGCTGGCGACGTGGCTTCTCGCCAATGAGGCGTCCGGCGGGTGACTGCGCGCCGCGGCACGCAACGCTCTCGCCGCCGATGACGCAGATCGATTTCTACACGCACGTGGCGTCGCCGCTGAAGCTCGCGGCCCGCATCGTCGCGAAGGCCTATCGGATGCACGGCAGCGTGCGCGTGCTGACGCCCGACGCCGAGACGACGCGCGCGCTCGACGGGCTGCTCTGGACCGACGCGCCGACGTCGTTTCTGCCGCACTGCCGTCTCGACAGTCCACTTGCAGCCGAAACGCCGATTCTCATCGACGACCGGCTCGAGCACACCGGTCCGGCAGCGGTGCTGCTCAACCTTCACGCCGAGCCGCCGCCGTTCTTCAGTCGTTTCGAGCGCCTCGCGGAGGTCGTCGCTGCCGACGAGGTCAACGTCGCCGCCGGACGGACGCGGTTTCGGTTCTATCGCGAGCGCGGCTACGAAATGCGCCAGCACGACTGGTCGGCGCGTGATTGACTGCGACCGGGGCTGAAACGTGCCTACCGCGCGGCAACTGCTTGAACAGGCCGACGCGCTGATGCGCCGCAACCGGCGGCGAGGGCGCGGTAAGGACGGCGGTCCGCCGACACTGACCGATGCGCTCGACATCGGGCGAACGTCGTTGCTTGCGCCGACGATCGTCCTGCCGGTGCCTGCGGCCACTGCGGCTGATCCGATCCCGCTCGACACGCTGTCGGACCTGCCGGTGCTGACGGACGTCGTCGATCAATGGCCGGGGTCCGCCGCGCAAGCCGAGCCCGTAGCCGGCGCGCCGCCGGTCGACGATGCGCTCGGCGATGCGCTGGAGGCTGATGCGCTCGCGACCGCGCCGGCGGAATGGACGGGTCGGGAAACCGAGGCGTTCGCGGCGCCAGCCGCTCCCAGGGACGACGCGCTTCATCCGTTTGACGGCGACGCGACGGAAGCTATCGGGACGGCCGCAGCCGCGGACCCGCCGGACGCAGGCGCCATCGCCAATTCCGGCGCGGTGACAGGGGAAGGCGACCGGGTGAACGCCACGATGGAGACCGTCGCGGATGCCGACGATCTCCACGTGCGTGAGGCGACCGCGGGCCGCGAGGCTGCATCAGTGGCCGGGCGATCGGTAGACGGGCAATCGGCGGATTGGCGGTCGCCGCAAAGCGACGCTACCGCCGGCGCAACCGGCGCCTCGTTGCTGCACGACGAGGAGTTCATTCTCGATATTCCGCCCTCGACGGACAGTGCGCCGCACGCCGCGGAGGTGACGTCCGACGCCGAACTGCCGCCCCCTCCGGCCGTCGCGTCGCTGGGTCCTGGCACCGTCGAGTGGGACGCGATGGCCGAGGAGATCCGGATGCAGGTGCTGCAGCGCCTCGATCTCTTCACCGACACCGGCATGCGCGACCAGCTTGGCGCGCGGCTGGAGCCGATCGTCGCGCGCGCGAGTGCCGAACTCGTCGCCACGCTCAACCAGGCGCTCGGTGAACTGGTACGCGGCTACGTGGCGGAAGCGATCGAGCGCGAGATCGAAAGCTGGCGCAAGCGCGGGGTCTAGGCGCCGCGGTCCTTCGGCCGCGCACGGCATGCTAGACTGGTTTCGCATGTACTCGAAACGCCACCACGCGCATCGTCCCTCCGCCACCGGCCCGCGGCGGGTGCGTGTTCGTCGCTATTTCGCCGTGTATTTTGCGACCGCAACCGGGGGTCGCGCGCGTTCGTAACAGCACAGCGGTGGCAAACGAAACGAGCGGGCGACCCCACCGGGCCGCCCGTTTTGCTTTTTGAGCCCTCGCACAGGAGAAGGCAATGATTATCGTCATGCACCCCGATGCCGGCGAAACCGAGATTGCCGCCGTCGAAGCCAAGATCCGGTCATACGGCCTGGACGTGCACGTATCGCGCGGCACAGAGCGGACGCTGATCGGCGCGATCGGCGACGAGCGCAAGCTCGATCCCGAGATGTTCGACCCGCTGCCCGGCGTCGAGCGGTCGCTGCACATCCTGAAGCCGTACAAGCTCGTAGCGCGAGAATGGCACAAGGCGAGCACGACGGTCGACGTCGGCGGTGTGCGCATCGGCGGCAGCGACGTGCAGGTGATCGCCGGGCCGTGCTCGGTGGAGACGGTGCCGCAGATGGAGGCGGCCGCCGACGGCGTCGCCGCCGCGGGCGCGCGGCTGATGCGCGGCGGTGCGTTCAAGCCGCGCACCAGTCCCTACGCATTCCAGGGAAAAGGTGTCGAAGGCCTGACGATGCTGAAGGACGCAGCGTCGCGGCATGGTCTGCCCATCGTGACCGAGCTGATGGACGTGCGGATGCTCGAGACGTTCGTCGAAGCGCGCGTCGACGTCATCCAGATCGGCACGCGCAACATGCAGAACTTCGACCTGCTGAAGGAAGTCGGCAAGGTCGACATTCCCGTGATCCTCAAGCGCGGCATGAGCGCAACGATCAGCGAGTGGCTGATGGCGGCCGAATACATCGCCGCCGGCGGCAACCACCGGATCATGCTGTGCGAGCGCGGCATTCGCACGTTCGAGACCGCGTATCGCAACGTGCTCGACGTCACCGCCGTGGCCGTTTTGAAAAAGGAGACGCACCTGCCGGTGATCGTCGATCCGTCGCACGCCGGCGGCAAGGCGTGGA
>JBDTNI010000065.1:0-8101 GCA_039933815.1 Betaproteobacteria bacterium | reverse complement strand
GAACAACGTCCTGTGCTTCCCGTTCATCTTCCGCGGCGCGCTCGACGTCGGCGCGACGACGATCAACGAGGCGATGAAGCTCGCGTGCGTGCGCGCGATCGCGGACCTGGCGACGATCGAGCAGTCGGACATCGTGGCCAGCGCGTACAACATGAGCGAGAGCCTCTGCTTCGGCCCCGAATACCTGATCCCGAAGCCGTTCGATCCGCGGCTCATCGTCATGATTGCGCCCGCCGTCGCGAAGGCCGCAATGGAATCGGGCGTCGCGACCCGGCCGGTTGCCGATTTCGACGCGTACCGCGCGAAGCTCACCGGCTTCGTCTACCACTCCGGCCTGCTGATGCAGCCAATCTTCACTGCGGCCAAGAAGGATCCCAAGCGGATCGTCTACGCCGAGGGCGAGGACGAGCGCGTGCTGCGCGCCGTGCAGGTGATCGTCGACGAGAAACTCGCCAAGCCGATCCTCGTCGGCCGGCCCGCGGCGCTGGCCCGGCGCATCGAGCGCTTCGGCCTGCGCCTAGCACCTGGCGTCGACTTCGAGACGATCAATCCGGAATTCGACGAGCGGTACCGCGACTACTGGATGAATTACTACGAGCTGACGCAGCGCAAGGGCGTTTCACAGCCCTATGCGCAGGTCGAGATGCGTCGGCGGCACACGCTGATCGGCGCGATGATGATCCATCGCGGCGACGCCGACGGCATGATCTGCGGCACCTTCGGCACGCACGCGCTCCACCTTCATTACATCGACCAGGTGATCGCTCGGCGTCCCGGCGCCGGCGTGTACGCGGCGATGAACGCCGTTCTGCTGCCCGCACGCACTGTGTTCATCGCGGACACCTATGTCAATGCCGACCCGTCCGCCGAGGCGATCGCCGAGATCACGATCCTGTCCGCCGACGAGATTCGCCGTTTTGGCCTGACGCCGAAGGCGGCGCTGCTGTCGCACTCATCGTTCGGCACGAGCCGCCACGCCTGCGCGCAGAAGATGCGCGACGCGCTCGCCATCATCCAGCGGATGGCGCCCGATCTCGAGGTGGATGGCGAGATGCACGGCGACGCCGCGCTCAGCGAAGCCGTGCGGCGGGCTGCGTTCCCCAACTCGCGTCTCGCAGGCGAAGCGAATCTGCTGATCATGCCGACGCTCGACGCCGCCAACATCTCGTTCAACCTGCTGAAAGTGGCGTCGGGCGGCGGCGTGACGCTCGGTCCGATACTCCTCGGCGTGGCGAAGCCTGTGCATATCCTCACCCAGTCCGCAACCGTTCGGCGCATCGTCAACATGACGGCGCTCACGGTCGTGGACTGCACGATCGACCGGCAGTCGCAGCTCGCTTACTGAGACCCGCTTCACAACGCCCCGCGGTCGCCACGGGGATGCCGGGGCCCTGCCGAACGGCGCCACCGAAAACACCACTGCCCGTGTCGGGTTCGGCGTAGGAATGTGCTGACGCCGGTCACGGCAAAACACACCGCCAATTTGAGCACGCGGCTGTCGATGTCGGGCCTCGATCCCGCGCACAATCGGCGCTCGAACCGATGACTCGACGAGGATGCTCATGGCAAAGGACGATGCGAACGAAGTGAAGGCTGCAGATGCAAAGGACAAGCACGAGCTCTGGGACCGGCTTGAGTCGCTGCGGACGATGATGCTCACGACGCAGGACGCCGAGGGGCAAATGGGGTCGCGTCCGGTTACCGTCCTGAAGATCGAGGACGGCCGGATGTGGTTCTTCATCCCGGCCACGGGTGGAATTGCAGATGACGTCAACCGCGATGCCGACGTGCACATCAGCATCATGGACAAGGACGACGACCTTTTCGTGTCGTTGCGCGGACAGGCCGAGGTCAAGCGGGATCCGTCCAAGGCGAAGGAGCTTTGGTCGACGATGGCGGGGGCGTGGTTTCCCGGCGGACCCGAGGATGCGAATCTGGGCGTCATGCACATCGACATCCATCAGGGCGATTACTGGGACGTAAAGGCGAGCAAGCTCGTGCAGTTCTACCAGATGGCGAAGGCGTCGCTGATCAAGAAAACCCCGAAGAATCTCGGCGACCGCCGGCGGTTCACCAACTAGCGTCCGCCATTCACCATCACCCCGAAAACGCCACGCAAGACCGTCCTTCCGTGGCGTTTTCGTCGACTCGCGCAGGGCGAAGGGCGCTCGACGCTGCACACGCCCGGTCGGCATCGCCGTCTGACCATCACGCTATACTGCGCCGCCCTCGATTGCCGCCGGCGCATCGCGGGAAGCACCAATGACGCAACGCACGCGAAAATTCCTCGATCGCCTGGGACCGGGGCTCATCACCGGCGCCGCCGACGACGACCCGAGCGGCATCGCAACGTACTCGCAGGCAGGCGCCCAGTTCGGCCTCGCGATGCTGTGGAGCGTGTTCCTGACCACGCCGCTGATGGTCGGCATCCAGGTCGTCAGCGCGCGGATCGGCCGAGTCACGGGCCACGGCATTACGCGCAACCTGCGCGACCACTATCCGCGGCCGCTGATGTGGTTCGTCGTGTCGCTGCTCGTCGTCGCGAACACGATCAATGTCGGCGCCGACATCGGCGCGATGGGTCAGGCGCTCGAACTGGTCATCGGCGGCCCGTCGCAGGCGTACGAGATCGCGTTCGGGCTGATCGCAGTGCTGATGCAGCTCTTCATCCCCTATCGGTACCTCGCGCCCGTCCTGAAATGGCTGACGCTGTCACTGTTCGCCTACGTCGCCGTTTTGCTCGCCGTCGACATTCCTTGGGGCAAGCTGATCGTCGCGACGCTCATTCCGCCGCTCGAGCTGACGCGCGAATACCTGATGCTGCTCGTCGCGGTGCTGGGTACCACGATCAGCCCATACCTGTTCTTCTGGCAGGCGTCGCAGGAGGTCGAGGAGCAGCGCGCGACGGCGGGTGACGAGCCGCTTCGCGATTCGTCGGCGGGCGCGCTAACGCATCTTCGCCGCATCAAGATCGACACGTGGCTCGGCATGACGTTCTCGAACGCCATCGCGTTCTCCATCATGCTGACGACCGCGGTGACGCTGCATGGTGCCGGGATCACGGACATCGAGTCGTCGGCGCAGGCGGCGGAGGCGCTGAAGCCCATCGCAGGCGAGTTTGCGTTTCTGCTGTTCGCGTGCGGGATCATCGGCACCGGCCTGCTGGCGATACCCGTGCTCGCCGGCTCCGCCGCGTACGCGGTCGCCGAGGCGATGGACTGGCCGATCGGCCACGGACGCGAGCCGCGGCAGGCCAAGGGGTTCTATTCGATCATCACGCTCGCCACGCTGATCGGCATCGCCATCGACTTTGCGCCGATCGATCCGATCAAGGCGCTGTTGTGGTCGGCAATGCTGAACGGCGTCATCGCCGTGCCCATCATGGCCGTGATGATGCGGATGGCGGTGCGCCCCGAAATCATGGGTGTCTTCGTCATCACCAGGAAGTTGCGGCGGATGGGTTGGTTCGCGACGGGCGTGATGGCGATCGCCGTGGTCGCGCTGCTCGCGTCGCTGTTCTTCTGACGGAGCGCCGGGCTCCGACCGACTCAAAAGCCCGCCGCGCAATCGGCGCCGGGATGTTAAGCTTCGAGAACGAACGTTCGACGGCGCCGCTCCGCGCACCATGCTCGACTACTCGCACGCGATCTCCTCCACGCCGCCGCGCGCGGCGAACGACGAGCCCGACTATCTCGCCGCGCTGAACGCCGAGCAGCGGACGGCCGTGGAGCACGGCATCGTCGACGGCGACCACGCGCCGTTGCTGATCATCGCCGGCGCCGGGTCCGGCAAGACCAATACGCTCGCCTGTCGTGCCGCCCACCTGATCGCCAACGGCGCCGATCCGCAGCGCATCCTGCTGCTGACGTTCTCGCGCCGCGCCGCCGAGGCGCTCGAGCGGCGCGCGGGCCAGTTCCTGCAGCGCGTGCTCGGCGTGCCGCTGGGCGGCCGGCCCGGGTCGCTCGCATGGTCGGGAACGTTTCACAGCGTCGGTGCGCGGCTGTTGCGACAGTACGCGTCCCGCATCGGGCTCGATGACGCCTTCAGCATCCTCGACCGTCCCGACGCCGAGGATCTGCTCGACCTCGTGCGCCACGAGCTCGCGTTCTCGAGCACGACGCGTCGCTTTCCCGCCAAAGGCACGTGCATCGCGATCTACTCGCGCGTCGTCAACGGCGTGGCGTCGCTCGACGACGTGCTCGAGCATGCCTATCCGTGGTGCGCGCAGTGGTCGACGGAACTCGCCACGCTGTTCGAGCGTTACGTTCTTGCAAAGCAGGCGCAGCACGTTCTCGACTACGACGACCTGCTGCTGTACTGGTCGCAGATGCTCGTGGAGCCGTCGATCGCGCGCGACGTCGGCGATCGATTCGATCACGTGCTCGTCGACGAGTACCAGGACACCAACCGCCTGCAGTCGGCGATCCTGCTGGCGATGAAGCCGGATGGCCACGGACTCACCGTCGTGGGCGACGACGCCCAGTCGATTTATGCGTTTCGCGCGGCCACCGTGCGCAACATTCTTGACTTTCCCCGCCAGTTCAATCCGCCGGCCCGGGTCGTCACGCTGGAGCGCAATTATCGGTCTACGCAACCGATCCTCGACGCGTCCAATGCGGTGATCGGTCTCGCGCCCGAGCGGTTCACGAAAAACCTGTGGACCCACCGTGCCTCCGGTGCGAAGCCTCGGCTCGTGACCACGCGCGACGAGGCCGGGCAGGCGAGCTACGTTGCCGACAGCGTACTCGCGCAGCGCGAAAATGGCATGGCCCTGAAGTCGCAGGCGGTGCTGTTTCGCAGCGCCACGCACAGCGCGCAGCTCGAGCTGGAACTCGCGCGTCGCGGCATTCCTTTCGTCAAGTACGGCGGGCTGAAATTTCTCGAGGGTGCCCACGTCAAGGACGTCTTGTCCGTGCTGAAGTGGGCCGACAACCCGCGCAACCGGATGGCCGGGTTTCGCGCGCTGCGGCTAGTGCCAGGGGTCGGACCCGCGACCGCGACGCGGCTGCTCGACACGCTGGCGGCGGCGGGATCTCCTTGCGCCGAGCTGCAGGCGTTCGAGCCGGCGCCGGCCATTGCCAGCGACTTTCGAGCGCTCTGCGCGCTGCTCGCGATGCTGCAGGCGCGCGACCACGCGTGGCCCGCCGATCTCGACGCCGTCGTGCATTGGTACGAGCCGCACTTCCAGCGCATTTTCGACGACGCGTTCGTGCGCCGCGGGGATCTCGCGCAGCTGCAGCAAATCGCGTCGACTTACGCGTCGCGCGAGCGGTTTCTCACCGAACTCACCCTCGATCCGCCAAGCGCCACCAGCGACGAGGCGGGCGCGCCCGGCCGCGACGAAGACTATTTGATCCTTTCCACGATTCATTCCGCCAAGGGTCAGGAATGGAAGTCGGTGCACGTGCTGAACGTCGTCGACGGCTGCATTCCCTCCGACATGGCAACGGGCACGAGTGCCGAGATCGAGGAGGAGCGGCGGCTACTCTACGTCGCGATGACGCGTGCGAAGGATGACCTGCACGTCATCACGCCGCAGCGATTCTTCGTTCGCCAGCAGCACGTGCAGGGCGACCGGCACGTTTATGCCGCGCGTACCCGTTTCATCCCCGACACGCTGACATCGCTGTTCGAGTCGTGCGCCTCGCCCGCCGCGCCACTGACCGTTGAGGAACCCGCACGCGGCGAGCGGACCAGTCCGGTGGACATCGCCGCGCGCATCCGCGCTCGCTGGACGACGTAGATCCTCGGGCACACCGTCGCTGCTACACCAGCGCCTGCGCGTCGCCGTCGACGGCAATCGCCTGACCCGAAATGTTCGCGCCGGCCGGCGAACAGAGAAACAGGATGGTGTTCGCGATGTCGTCCGCCTCGACGAGCCGATGCAGCGACGTGCGCGCCAGTGCCTCCGCGAGCACGACCGCGGCGGCGACGGCGCGCGCCGCCGCCTTGTCGGCGTAAACCGAATCGATGCGCGGCCCGGCCACCGACCCGGGACAGATCGCGTTGACGCGAATTCCGGCGCCGCCGAGCTCGATCGACAATGACTTCGTGAAGCCGATCACCGCCCACTTCGAAGCCGAGTAAGGCGTGCGCAGGGGAAAGCCGAAGCGACCCGCGGCCGACGACAGGTTGACGATGCTCGCGTTCTTGCTGCGACGCAATAGCGGGATCGCCGCCTTGACGCAATGAAACTGTCCGGTGATGTTCACGGCCAGTGTCCGCTCCCAGTCTTCCGGTTTAACGTCCTCGCACTTCGCCGTCGGCCCGGCGATGCCCGCGTTGTTGACGAGGACGTCGAGCCCCTCGAGCGTTTGCACCGCCTCCTCGAACATCATCGCGACCTGCGTTACGTCGGCGACGTCGCAGACGCTCTGCGAAAGCGCCGAGTCGCTGCGGGCCAGCTTGTCCAGCGCACCCCGGTCGATGTCCGATACGTGGACACGCGCGCCCTCGCGTGCGAACGCTCTTGCAGTGGCGAGCCCGATGCCGCTCGCGCCCGCGGTGATGAGTACGCGGGTACCTTGCAAGTTCAGATCCATGAGGTTGTACTTCGTTGCCCGGCGTTCGGTTAGGCGATGGACAGCGGCGGATCGGCGGATTATAACTGCGCGGTCTCAGCAAACGGAACCTTTGGCATGGACACGAAGCAATGAGGAACGTCGCGGCGATGATCGGTGGCGGCCTGATCGGCCGTTCGTGGGCAATGGTGTTCGCCCGCGCGGGCTGGCGCGTGCGGATCTTCGACAGCGTTGCCTCGCAGCTCGACGTCGCGCGCGGCGAGATCGAGCGCGGCCTCGCCGAGCAGCAGCGGTACGGCCTGACCGACGACGCGACGGCCGCTGCCGCCCGCGTCGAATACATCGCGGACCTCGAGCAGGCGTTGGCGGGCGTCGACTGGGTGCAGGAGAACGCGCCCGAGGTGCTCGACGTGAAGCGCGAACTCTATCCGCGCATCGACCGCGCAACGCCTTCGTCAGCGATCATCGCCAGCTCGACGTCCGCCATTCCAGCGTCGCGGTTTACCGAGAGGCTTGCCGGGCGCGCGCGCTGCCTCGTTGCGCATCCGGTCAATCCGCCGCATCTGGTTCCCGTGGTCGAGCTGTGCGGCGCGCCGTGGACCGACGCCGCGACTGTCGAGCGCGCACGTGCGGTGATGACCGGGATCGGCCAGGTGCCGATCACCGTCACGCGCGAGCTCGACGGCTTCATCCTCAACCGGTTGCAGGGCGCGCTGCTGTCCGAGGCGTTGCGGCTCGTCGGTGAAGGCTATGTGTCACCGGACGATCTCGACAAGACCGTACAGGACGGACTCGGCCTGCGCTGGTCATTCATCGGCCCGTTTGCAACGATCGAATTGAACGCGCCAGGTGGCGTTGCCGACTACTGCGCGCGCTACGCCGGCTTCTACCGCACGCTCGCGGCCGAGCCGCCCGCGCCGGCGGTGTGGGATGCGGGTAACGTGGCGAAGGTCACCAGCCAGCTCCCGCCTACCGGCACCGCGGCCGAGCGCGACGCCCGCATGCGCTGGCGGGATACGCGCCTGCTCGCGCTCCGGCAGCACAAGCGCGCCACGCCCGATTCCGACTGAGGATTGTCATCATGGCCAACCGCCGCAAAGTCATCATCACCTGCGCTGTCACCGGCAGCATTCATACGCCGTCGATGTCGCCATACCTGCCGGTCACGCCACAGGAAATCGCGGCCGCTGCGATCGGCGCGGCCGAAGCCGGCGCCGCGATCGTTCACCTGCACGCGCGCGACCCCATCGATGGCAGTCCCACGCAGGATCCCAAGCTCTTCCGCGAGTTCGCGCCCGAGATCAAGCGGCGCTCGAACGTCGTGCTCAACTTCACGACGGGTGGCGCCGCGACGATGTCGATCGAGGAGCGATTGCAGCCCGCGCTGCAACTCAAGCCCGAGGTCGCGTCGCTCAACATGGGCTCGATGAACTTCGGGCTGTTCCCCATGCTGCAGCGGTTCAAGGAATTCAAGCATCCGTGGGAGCGCAAGTACCTCGAGACGTCCGACGAGCGCATTTTCAAGAACACGTTCAAGGACATCGAGTACATCCTGACGTCGTGCGCGGCCAACCGCACGC
>JBDTNI010000064.1:0-8106 GCA_039933815.1 Betaproteobacteria bacterium | reverse complement strand
CCTCGGTGACTTCCTCGCCGAGATAGTCCTCGGCCGTCTTCTTCATCTTGCGCAGGACCTCGGCCGACACCTGCGACGGCGCGATCTTCTTGCCGCGCACCTCGACCCAGGCGTCGCCGTTGTCATGCTTGACGATACGGTAGGGCATCAGGTTGATGTCCTTCTGCACTTCCTTTTCCTCGAAGCGCCGGCCGATCAGCCGCTTGACCGCGAAGATCGTGTTCTTCGCGTTCGTGACCGCCTGCCGCTTTGCGGACGCGCCGACCAGCACCTCACCGTCGTCGCCGTAGGCGACGACCGACGGCGTCGTGCGCGCGCCTTCTGAATTCTCGATGACCTTGGGCTGGCCGCCTTCCATGATGGCGACGCAACTGTTCGTCGTCCCGAGGTCGATGCCGATGATCTTGCTCATGGTTGAATGCCTCCGCGCTTCGGAAAAATGAATGGACTGCTTCTGAAAATGGGGGAGTTTCCGGGTCGAATCAACCCGCTGCGCCGTCGTTGCCGGCGTCGGAGGCTTTCGAGACGGTCACGAGCGCCGGACGCAGCACGCGGTCGTTGATCATGTAGCCCTTCTGGAACACGGCGGCGACCGTGCCGGGCGGCAGGTCGCTGTCGACCGCCTGCATCGCCTGGTGCTGGTGGGGGTCGAATTTCCGGCCCGCCGGGTCGATGTCGCGGATCTGGGCGCGAGCGAACGCGGCGTCCAGCGACTTCAGCGTGAGTTCGACGCCGGATTTCAGCGTTTCGGTCGTGACCGACGCACCGGCCGACAGCGTCTGCTCGAGCGCGTCCTTCACCGGCAGCAGGTCCTCGGCGAATTTCTCGATCGCGTACTTGTGGGCGCGGACGACGTCCGCCTGGCCCTGGCGCCGCACGTTCTCGACGTCGGCGCGCGCCCGCAACCACGCATCCTTCATCTCGACGGCTTCGGCGAGTGCCTTCTGCAGTGAATCGTCGGATCCGGTAGAAGTGTCGGACGCGGCCGCCGCGCCGTCCTGCGGAAAGTCGTCCATCGAAGCGTCGGGGCGGGAATCGGAAGCGCTCATCGTCGGCGTAAAACGTCGTCGTATCGGGTCGATGCGGCAGATGGGGCCGTATCGGGGCGTTTCAACAATCCAGACCCGGTTTCGGCCCGACAAAAGGCGTTGCGACGGCCGTTTGCCGCCACCCGCTCGCACCGGCGCCGCCGTTTGCGCGGCGTCAGCGCGGCGCGCCCAGCGCCTTCGCCCGCAGCGCCGTCGCCTCGCGCTCGTCGCGGCCTGGCGGCGGCTGCAGCCAGCCCTGCAGGTTGGCGAACGCGAGGTCGGCGAGCGCGTCGATCCAGCGCGGGTGCTCATTCAAACACGGGATGGCGTGATAGTCGCCGCCACCCGCAGCTTGAAACAGCCGCCGGCCCTCGAGGGCGAGCTCTTCAAGCGTCTCCAGGCAGTCTGCGACGAAGCCGGGCGCGAACACGTCCACGCGCCGGGTCTTTTTCCGGCCCAGCGCCTCGAGGACCTCGGCGGTGTACGGCTCGAGCCAGCGCCCGCGCCCGAATCGAGACTGGAACGCGATCGTCCACTGGCCGGGTTCGAGTCCGAGTTCGCGGGCGAGGAGCCGCGCCGTCACCTGGCAGTGGCAATGATAGGGATCGCCGCTCGCCAGCGTTCGCCGCGGCACGCCATGGAACGACAGCACGAGATGCTCCGGCCGCGCGTGGCGCACCCAGTAGTCATTGACCGCCGCCGCCAGCGCGGCGATGTAACCGGGGTCATCGTGAAACGTATCGACGATCCGCAGCGCGGGCACGCGACGGACGCCGCCAAGCCAGGCCGCCACGGCATCGGCGGCGGAGCCCGTCGTGCTCGACGCGTACTGCGGATAGAGCGGCAGCACGAGAATCCGCTCGCATCCCGCCGCGCGCAGCTTGTCGAGCGTGTCGCCGACGGAAGGACGCCCGTAGCGCATCGCGTGGTCGACGACGACGTGATCCGCCGGCAGTGCTGACGCTTTCATCCGCTCGCCGAGATAGCCGGCGACGAGCACGCGCTGCTTGTTCGTGTGCACTGCGAGCGGCGAGCCGTCCTTGGTCCAGATCGCGGCATACCGTGCCGCCGAGCGCGATGGCCTGGTTCGAAGCACGATGCCGTGCAGCAGAGGTATCCAGGCCACTCGCGGGATCTCGACGACACGGCGGTCGGACAGGAACTCCGCGAGGTAGCGGCGCACCGACGCGGGCGTCGCGGCGTCCGGAGTGCCGAGATTGATGAGGAGCACACCGAGACGCGGCAAGCGGTCGTGACGGAACTCGGGTTCGAGTCGGTAGGCCATCGGCTACGGCGCCATCGCCCGGCGGCCGGCCGCCGGCGTTGCTTCCCCGGCAGCGCAGCGTTCGGCGAGCCGCCGAACCAGATCGTCGACCAGCGCCAGCCGCGCGAACGCCTCCGGCGTCATCGCGATCGCAGCGCGCACGTCGGCCGCCGACCGGAACGGTCGCGTGCGGCGCCGATAGCGTTGCCGCAACTCGGCATCGTCGGCGAGGTCGAGGAAACGCCAGTCAATGTAGGAATCGATCAGCTCCTTTGTCTCCGCGGTCTTCCAGCTCGTGCCGCCCACATGGGCGATCGCGTCGCGACGGACGCCGCCCAGGTACTGGCACTGGCGGCCTTCCGCCAGCGCAATCGCGACCACGAGCTGCAGCGTGTCGAAAAACGTCGCGTGGTCCTTCAGGAACACACCGTTACCGAGTCCGATGCGCGCGAGAGTCGACTGTGTGGCCGGTGGTGCGGCGCGATAGATGCGCGCGTCCACATGGTAACGCGCCATCACGTCGCGCAGCACAGCCGCATGCAGGAACAGGAAATACGTGTCGGGGTAGGCGAGTCCCGCGCGTTCGCCTACGCCGCCGTAGATGGCCGTGAGGCAATCGTTCGCAGCTGGCGCGGGCGACGCGAAGATCGCGGGGTCGAAGACGTAGCAATCGTGGTCGAGGACGCCGAAATTCTCGGTGTGGACGTCGAGCAGCAGCGTGATCACGTCACCGTGCGTAAGGCTCGTCCCCGGCAGGGTTGACAGCGTCGCGAACGGCCAGCCGGGAAACGCGGAAGACACGCGCCGTCGTTCCCATCGCGACGCGCCGTTGCCGATCAGTCCCACGCGCAGACCCGGCGGCAGCAGCGCCAGGCACGGCAGCAGGAAGTGGAGCGTGCCCGGCACGACGATCACGTAGAACGCCGGGGGCTCGCCGCGGGAAGCGACGGCGTCGCGCAGCGCCGCGAGGCGGCGGCGGTTCACCGCGCGCCCGGCGCGCACCCGATTGCCGCTGCGCGCGACCTTCCGCCAGGCTCGGGCGAGCGTGACACGCGGCACATGCAGTGCGAGCGACGTGACGAGCGGATAGCCTCGCTCGCGTAGCCGGCGGAGCAGATAACGCGCGCCACGGACGAGGTCACCGGCGAAGCTCACGCTGCGAACGTGCGCAGACAGCGGCTGCCGACCCGCCGATCAATCGTCGGCAAACTCGCGCGACAACGCGTTGGACAGCAGCTTTGCCGTCACGTCGACGATCGGTATCACCCGCGCATACGCCATGCGAGTGGGTCCGATTACGCCGAGCGTGCCGATCACCTGGCCGTTCACCTCGTAACTCGCCGTCACGACGCTGCATTCGTCGAGCGGCACGAGGCCCGATTCGCCGCCGATGTAGATCTGCACGCCCTGTGCCCGCTGCGACACGTCGAGCAAATGCAGCAGCGAGGTCTTCTGCTCGAACAGGTCGAACAGCCGCCGCAGGCGCTGCATGTTCGACGAGAGGTCGCCGGCGTTGAGCAGGTTGCGCTCGCCCGTCACGACGAGCGCCTCGCCTTCCGCAAGTACGCCCTCGCTCGCATCGACCGCTGCCATCATCAACCCGCCGATGTCCTCGCGCAGCGCGCGGAGCTCGTCGGCCATCCGCTCGCGGATCGAGACGAGCGACTGTCCGGCGAAATTCTGGTTGAAGAAATTCGTCGCCTCCACCAGTTGCGTCGGCGAATACGCGCGGTCGGTATGCAGAATGCGGTTCTGCACGTCGCCGTCGGGCGCCACGATGATCAGCAGCACCCGCCGGTCCGACAGGCGGAGGAATTCCAGATGTCGGAACACCGCTTCGCGGCGTTTGGGCGTCGCGACGACGCCCGCGAACTGCGTGAGCTGCGACAGCAGCGTGGCGGCGGCATTGACGAGCTGCTGCGGCCGGTCGACGGTGAGCTCCCCCTCGAGACGCTGAACCTCCTCGTCCTCGAGCGGCTTGACGACCATCAGGCTGTCGACGAAAAAGCGGTAGCCGCGCGGCGTCGGCACGCGGCCCGACGACGTGTGCGGACTGGCGATCAGGCCCATCTCCTCCAGATCCGCCATCACGTTGCGGATGGTCGCCGGCGACAGCTCCAGCCCCGAATGTCGCGAGAGCACGCGCGACCCGACGGGCTGGCCCTCGGCGACGTAGCGCTCGACCAATGTCTTCAGCAGGTGTTGTGCGCGGGGATCGAGCATGTGCGGGAACGGCGCCTCCGACGATCGGGTGTCGCTTGGCCTATCTTACCGTGCCCGCAGCCCGTCGCGCGCGCCGTGGTCGCGCCTGGTCCGAACGCGGGCTCCGTTCGACCGGCCGGCCGAACCCGGCGTCGCGCCCCGCTATGGTTTAATCGCCGCATGCCTGCACGGACGCCGGATCGATTCCAACGGATTGCGCTGGTCGGCCGCCATGGCGGGCCCGGTGCGCCCGCCCCGCTCGAGGAGCTCGCGTCGTTCCTGATCGCGCGCGGCCACACGGTATCGCTCGACGCCGATACGGCGCGCCTGTTCAGCCTCCAGGGCGTCGCCGTACTGACCGACGACGCACTGCCCGCAGCCGCCGATCTCGCCATCGTTCTCGGCGGCGACGGGACGATGCTGTCGATCGCGCGCCGGCTTGCGCCGTTCGGCGTGCCGCTGATCGGCGTCAACCTCGGCCGGCTCGGCTTTCTGACCGACATCCCGGTGCAGGGCCTCGAGACGACGCTCGGCGCGATGCTCGACGGCGCCCACATCGAGGAGCGGCGCACGCTGCTGGCCGTGACCGTCGCGCGCGCCGACGGCACGCACGACCACGCGCCGGCGCTGAACGAAGTCGTCGTCAACCGCGGCGGTCTCGGCAACATGATCGAATGCTCGATCCATATCGACGGCCGCTTCGTCTACGCGATGCGCGCCGACGGCGTCATCGTCGCGACGCCGACCGGGTCGACCGCCTACTCGCTTTCGACCGGCGGTCCGATCATCGCGCCGGAGGTACCGGCGTTCGCCCTCGTGCCGATCGCGCCGCACGCGCTCACCCACCGGCCGATCGCCGTCCCGGATTCCTCGGTCATCGAGATCACCGTCAGCCACGGCCGCGACGCGGCCGTTCACTGCGACGGCCAGGCGCGCTTCGACGTCGCCGAGGGCGATCGCGTGACGGCACGGCGCGCACCACACACGGTACGCCTGCTGCATCCCGCGCATCACGACTACTTCGCGATGCTGCGCCAAAAGCTCCACTGGAGCGAAACGCCCGAGCGACTGCATTCGGGCGACGACCGACGATGACGCGCGCCGCCGCGCTGTCCGTTGCCGCCGGCGCAACCGGCGCGCGCTGAGCCGTATGCTCCGTACGTTGTCGATTCGCAATTTCGTCGTCGTCGAAACACTCGACGTCGACTTCGCCGACGGCTTCACCGTGCTGACCGGGGAGACGGGTGCGGGCAAGTCCATCCTGCTCGACGCCCTCGGCCTTCTCCTCGGCGACCGGTTCGAGCAACGGCAACTGCGGCCGGGTGCGGAACGCGCCGAACTGTCCGCGCAATTCGACCTCGCGGCCGACGCTGCGGCGCAACGCTGGCTAGCCGATGCCGGGCTCGACGCGGGTGCGGAACTGCTGCTGCGCCGCGTGCACGAAGCGCAGGGTCGCAGCCGTGCGTGGATCAACGGCCGTCCGGCGACCCTCGCCCAGCTCGCGGCACTCGGCGAGTGTCTGCTCGATCTCCATGGCCAGCACGCGCACCAGTCGCTGACCGGTGCCGAGGCTCAGCGCGCGCTGCTCGACGCCTTCGGCGCGTCGGCGCCGCTCGCGCGCGACGTCAACGACGCGTGGCGCGCGTGGCGGGACGCCGTCGACCGGCGCGACGCGGCGGCGGCCGCCGCCGGCGCGACCGAAGCCGAGCGGGAGACGCTCGACGCTGCCGCGCGCGAGCTCGCAGCCTTCA
This sequence comes from Betaproteobacteria bacterium, assembly GCA_039933815.1. Taxonomy (GTDB): domain Bacteria; phylum Pseudomonadota; class Gammaproteobacteria; order Burkholderiales; family Casimicrobiaceae; genus VBCG01. The sequence goes on along the minus strand of JBDTNI010000064.1, from coordinate 1,861 downwards.
ACGTCGGTCCGAGCGAATGGGGGGAGCTCGAGGCATCGCAGCGTCGGCTCGCCAACGCCGCGTCGCTGATCGACGCGACGTCGACAGCCGAGCAGGCGCTGGCCGACGGCGACGACGCGCTCGCGCGCCGCCTCGTCCAGCTGCTCAACGGCCTGCGACAGGCGAGCTCCCACGACGCCACCCTGATGGACGTCGTCGCGCTGCTCGAGCCGGCGTCGATCCAGATCGACGAGGCGTCGCGGGCGCTGCGGGACTACACGCGACGCCTCGACCTCGACCCGAACGAACTCGAACGCATCGAGCGGCGACTCTCGGCGATCCATGACATGGCGCGCAAGCATCGCACGCGGCCCGACGGATTATTTGCGCTTGCCGGGTCGATCACGCAGCGTCTCGATTCACTCGCCGCCACCGACACCGGGGCGCTCGCCGAAGCCGCCGCGGTTGCGCGCGGGCGCTATGACGCGGCCGCGGCGACACTCACCGTACGCCGCGCCGCGTCCGCGAAGACGCTGTCGCAATGCGTCACGGCGGCGATGCAGGACCTCGCGATGTCGGGCGGCCGGTTCGACGTGGTGCTCGAAGCGCTCGGCGAACCGGCGAGCTTCGGTCGCGAGCGCGTCGCGTTTCTGATCTCAACGCATCCCAAGCAGCCCGCGGCGCCGCTCTCGCGCGTTGCATCGGGTGGCGAGCTCGCCCGCGTGGCGCTGGCGATCGAAGTGGCCGCCAGCGACGTCGGCAACGTGCCGACGCTGGTGTTCGACGAAGTCGACACGGGTATCGGCGGCGCGGTCGCCGCCACGGTGGGGCGATTGCTGCAGCGTCTGGGCGAGCGGCGACAGGTGCTGTGCGTCACGCATCTGCCTCAGGTGGCGGCGCACGCCGATCACCATTACCGGGTCGTCAAGACCGGGACGCGCACGCAGGTGTCGAGCGAACTCTCGCAGTTGTCAGCGGTCGCTCGCGTCGACGAACTGGCACGCATGCTCGCCGGCACCGAGATCACGGTGAAGACCCGCGCGCACGCGCGCGAGCTTTTCGACCAGCACCGCAGGCCGGCGGCACCGCGCGCCGACGGTGTGCGCGCGAAACGCTAGTGCCCTGCCCCGCAAGTTCCGAAGATAAAGGAGCGGATGAAGTCGGCTGCCAGGCAAGGCGCTCGCCTGCGCCGTAGCCCGTGCTACCGGAGGCCCGGCACAACGCAGCCTGGGGGCTTGTTTCGCCGCGAACTCCCGAGCGAATCTACGGGATAGGACGCTAACGCTGGCCGCGCGACGACGTCTTCAGCATCCGCGGCTCGAATGTGCCGCGCGAGCGCTTGCCCGCCCTCGCCTTGATGACGCGGTGGCCCTTCGGTTCGGCGATCACCAGCGACTCGCCGGTCTCGAGCCAGTGCTTCACGCGCTGGGCGTCGGCGATCCGCGTGTACTTGCCGAGCGAATCGAGCAGCACGATGACGAACGGCTTGCTCGCGATGTTGACGAGCATGACGACGCACTTGCCGGCTTCACGGATATAGCCCGTTTTCTGCAGCGTGATGTCCCACGACTGGTTCTTGACGAGCGAATTCGAGTTGTTGAACCCGAGCGTCTGGCCGGTCGACCCCACCTCGACGAAGTGCGAAGGCGTGGTCGAGAAGTCGCGGATCATCGGGTATTCGGCGGCCGCACGAACGAGCTTGGCGAGATCCTTGGCCGTCGACACGTTCTCGGCCGACAGGCCGGTGGGATCGCTGTAGTGCGTGTGCGACAGGCCAAGCGACGCCGCCTTGAAATTCATCGCATCGACGAATGCGCGCGTGCCGCCGCGGTAATGACGGGCCAGCGACGACGCCGCCCGATTTTCCGAAGACATCAGTGCC
>JBDTNI010000063.1:0-8169 GCA_039933815.1 Betaproteobacteria bacterium | reverse complement strand
GAGCTCGTCGTTGCTGAGCCCCGACATCTCCGTGCCGAACACCAGCGCGACATCGGCCACTGACGCAGCTTCGACCGCTGCGGCGGAGGCTGCACGCAGCGGCATCACGCGTCCGGCGAATTCGCGTGGTCGTGCGGTGAAGCCGATCGACATGCGCGTGCGCGACAGCGCGTCGTCGAGCGTCGGCACGACGGTCGCGGCGTCCAGCACACGCGTTGCGCCCGACGCGAGCGCGGTCGCGTCGGGCGACGGAAAACGTGCGGGCGCGACCAGCACGAGGCGCGACAGCCCCATCGTGTACATGGCACGCGCCGACGCGCCGATATTCGCAGCCAGGCTGGTTCGAACGAGGACGACGCGAATGCGGCCCAGCGTTGCGACGACGTCGGCGTGCCCGTCGCTCTTCACCGCGTCACGCACCGTCCGAGCGCTTCGCGAACGCCCGCGACAGCACCGGCGCGGTCGGGCTGCGCGAAGCGGGAACGGCATCGGGCACGGGGACGCACGGTAGAATGGACGCTCCTCGCATTCTGACACGCGGCCCCGTCGTTCCCGGGCGCGATCCCACATGCATCCGATGCTGAACACGGCCATCAAAGCCGCCCGCCGTGCCGGCAACGTCATCACCCGCGGCGCGCGCGACCTCGACCTCCTGACCGTCACGACAAAGGGCCCGAAGGATTTCGTCAGCGAAGTGGATCGCGCCGCGGAGGCAGCGATCGTCGAGACGATCCGCGCGGTATATCCGGACCACGCGATTCTCGCCGAGGAAGGCACCGGCCGCGGCGACAATCCGGACGCCGAGCACCAGTGGATCATCGACCCGCTCGACGGCACGACCAATTTCCTGCACGGCCTCCCCCAGTACTGCGTGTCGATCGCGCTCGCTCATCGCGGCATCGTCACACAGGGCGTCGTGTACGACCCCGTGCGCAACGACCTCTTCACTGCGACGCGCGGCCGCGGCGCATTTCTCAACGATCGGCGTATCCGCGTCTCGCGACGCGCGCATCTGCGCGATTGCCTGATCGGCACGGGGTTCCCGTTCCGGGACGGCAGCCATCTCGACACCTACCTGCAGATGATGAAGACGATGATCGAGCAGACCGCCGGCCTGCGCCGCCCCGGCGCTGCCGCGCTCGATCTCGCCTACGTGGCCGCCGGTTTCTACGACGGATTCTTCGAGCTCGGCCTCAATCCGTGGGACGTCGCTGCCGGGAGCCTGCTCGTGCTCGAAGCGGGCGGCCTCATCGGCGACCTGTCCGGCGAAGGCGATTATCTCCACGGCGGGCAGGTCGTCGCCGCGACCCCCAAGGTATTCGTCGAGATCGTGCAGGTACTGGCGCCATTCCGTGAGCGCCTCGTCGCCGAGCGGGCGGCGGCGGCGAAGTCGTAGCGAACGTTCCGCCACGCGACCGCCGGGCCGGTCAACGCACGCCGCGCGTGTCGACCGGCGACGCGTCGCCGGCGTGCCGGATGACACCGCTGCGCCGGGAATCGGCGTCGCCAATGTCCTGCGGCGTGGCGAGCTCGATGATCTCCCGAGAGGCCGCCCACTCGGTGAGCAGCGCATAGCCCACCGCCAGCAGTACCGGGCCGAGGAAGATCCCGATGAAGCCGAATGCGATCGCACCGCCCAGCACACCGAGAAGGACGAGCACGAACGGCAGGTCGACGCCACGGCTGATGATCAACGGTTTGATCACGTTATCGATCGTCGACACGGCAAGCGCACCCCACACCAGCACGAACAGGCCCCACCCGGTCTGCCCGGTCTGCATCAGCCACAGGCCCGCCGGGATCCACACGAGCGGCGGCCCCACCGGGACGGGCGAGAGGAAGAACGTCAGGAGGCCGAGCAGCGGCGCCGCCTGCAAACCCGCGATCCAGAATCCGATCGCCGCCACGACACCCTGAACCAGCGCGGTGCCGAGGAGCCCGACGACGACGCCGCGGACCGTCGCCGCCGCCACGGTGGCGAGATGGCCGCCGCGGTCGCCGGCGATCCGCTGGGAGACGCGCTGCAGGTGACCCGTGATCGCGTGTCCGTCGCGGAACATGAACCACGCGATGAAGATCGCCAGCGTCATCTGCAGGATCGCGCCAACGACCGATGCGCCCGACGCGACGAGAAACTTGCGCATCGGCTCGACGTAGTCGCGCAGCACGACGAGCACCTGCGCCGTGTCGTGCGCCATGCTGCTCCAATACGCCGCGACGGTGGGCCCGATCAGCGGAAGCCGCGCGACCCAGTCGGGCGGCGCCGGCGGCCCGCGGGCGAGAATCTCGCGGCCCCACGTCGCGACCAGTGCAGCGTTGTCCGCGATCGTCGCGCCCACGACGATGAACGGCGCCAGCATCAGCAGCGCCAGCACCGCGACCATCGCGGACGCCGCGAGGCCCGCGCGATTGCCCATTCGCGCGGACAGCTTCACGTACATCGGCCACGTCGTCGTGCACAGGATCGCCGCCCACACGAGCGCGGTGATGAACGGCTGCAGCACAAAAAAGCAGCCGATGATCAGCATGCCGAGTACGACCAGCGTCAAAACCTGATCGACGCGCGACGGGACCGGAGGCGGCATTACGATCGGCTTTGCGCGTCGGTCGCAAGGATCGCCTCGATGCGCTCGCGCAGCATGTCGACGTCGACCGGTTTCACGAGATAGCCGGCGAATCCCGCGATCCTCGCCTGCTCGGTGTCGCCCTGCTGCCCGTAACCGGTGAGCGCGATGAGCTTCGCGCGCGACGCCACCGGATGCGCGGCGAACTGGCGCGCGAGCTCGTAGCCGGTCATGCCGGGCAATCCTATATCGAGCACGACGACGTCCGGGTCGGTCGCGATCGCGCGTTCCATTGCGCCCGCCGGATCGTTTGCCGTTTCCACACTGAAGCCGTTCAAGCTCAGCAGCGTCGCGATCGCGTCGGCCGCATCGACGTTGTCGTCGACGATCAGCAGCCGGCGCTGCGCACTCGGCGTGTCGCGCCGATCATCGGGGTTCACCGCCGACCCTTCGGCCCGCGGCAGCCGCAACCGGAACGTGCTGCCGCTGCCCGCTCCCGCGCTGTCGACGTCGATCGCTCCGCCCATCAGGCGCATCAGCCGCGCGACGATCGCGAGGCCCGTGCCAAGGCCCTGGCCTTCGCGCGCGTTGCCCGGCGGGCGGTCGAAGAGATCGAAGATCTGCGGCTGCATCGAAGGTTCGATGCCGGAACCGTTGTCCGCGACGACGATCGATACCTCGCTGCCGGTCGCCTCGGCTGACACTCTCAGCTGCCCGCCCTGCGGCGTGAACTTCGACGCATTGCCGAGCAGGTTCGCGACGACCTGCGAGAGCCGGTCGGCATCGGCGGTGACGCGCAGCCGATCGCGTGGCAGATCGAGCTCGAGATGCTGGCGGCGATCGCGGATCAGCGTCGCGTGGCGCGCGACCGCGCGCTCGATCGCCTGCGACACGTCGACGCGCTCGCGTTTCAGCTGGATGGTGCCGCTGTCGATACGCGACAGGTCGAGCAGGTCGTCGACGAGCTCGGCGAGCCTCGCGCACTGCCGCTCGATGATGTCCTGCGCCCGCGCCACCCTCGGATCGTCGTTCGCGGGTATTCGCTTCAGAAGCTCTATCGAACTGCGGATCGGCGCGAGCGGATTGCGCAGCTCGTGCGCGAGCGCGGCGAGAAACGAACTCTTGCGCTGCTCGAAGCTGCCGAGCGTCGCGGCGGCCTCCTTGCGCTCGGTGATGTCCACACACGCTCCGATGTATCCGGCGAGGCGGTTGTCACCGTCGAAGCGCGGCGCGCCGTTGTCGAGGAGCCATCGGTATTCGCCGTCGCTGCGCCGCAGCCGGTACTCGAGCACGAACGGAGCTCGCTTGTCGAACGCGTCCGCGAAGGCCGCCTGCTGGGGACCGAGATCCTCGGGATGGATGCCCGTTGTCCAGCCCTCGTCGATCTCCTGCGCGAGAGTCCGCCCCGTGAATTCGAGCCAGGAGCGGTTCACGTAGATGAGTGCACGGTCGCCATCGCACATCCACAGCAGCACGGGCGTCTGGTCGGCCATCACGCGAAACCGCGCTTCGCTTTCCTCGAGCGCCGCGCGCGCGCGGCGCGTCTGCGTGACATCGCGAAACACCAGCACGAATCCGCGCGCCTCGGTCTTGCCGCCGTCGGCGACCGTCAGGCGCGCCTCGACGAAACGCTCGGTGCCGTCCCGGGCCACCAGCACCCGCTGGGTTTCGGCAGTCGCCTTCGGCCACGGTTCCAGCGGCAGATCGACCCAGCGGCGCGTCTGGGGGTCGAGCGTTCTGAAGATCTTGGACAGCGGCCTTCCGGGCGCCTCCGAGCTTGGCCACCCGGTCAGTTCCGCAGCGCAATCGTTGAGGAACGTCACGTCGCCGTTCGCATCGGCCGCGATGACGGCTTCGGCAATCGCCCTGAGGGTTATCTGAAAGCGGTCGCGCTCGGCGGCGAGTTCGGCGCGCGTCTTCTCGAGCCCCTGCTCACGCTCGAGCACCTCGCATGCGAGCAGTTGCGCGCGTTCCCTCGACGCGCGCAGCGCCGACGCGATGCCGCCGATGCACAGCGCCGCAGCGCCGTAAAGCCCGAGCTGCACCGAATCGGGAACGTCGAGCGCGCCAAACGTGCTGAGGGGTCGCAGGTACGCGTACCACGAGATGACACCACCCAATAGCGTCGCGAACACCGCGGGACCGAGACCGCCGAACCATGCGGCGAACGCCACTGCCAGCAGCAGCGGCGCATACGCCACCTGCTGCCCGAGCAACGGATCGAGCGCGGCGCGAATGCCCCATGCGATGCCGGATACGAGCGCGGCGACACCGTAGCCGCGAACCGCCACTCCCGGACCCTGCGCCGCGTCCGGATCGGCGGGCTGATCGACATCGTCGGCGAGCTCCGCGTCGTCGTGGCCGAGCGAATTCAGGATCCACGCGACGACGAACGCCACGACGGCGGGCAGGCCGAGGCCGAGTCCGGCGACTGTCAGCGCAACAATCAGGTCGTCGACGCCGACGGTGCGGAACACCGCCCACACGATGACACCCGCGCTCGCGATCAGAAATGCCGCGCCGATCCAGGTCAGGCCGCGCGCGATCTGCAACAGGGTCCTGTCGTGCTCCAAACGTCATCTCCGGAAAGCAAAGCGTGGACGCACGCAATCAGCGGCGCGAGGGGATACGTCGCCCTTGCAACGTACGGTCGGAAAGCGATGTTGCAGTGCCGCTTCCGACGCATTGTAGCGAGTCGGCACGATCGGACAGTGGGCGCCTGGTGATTCGAGGCGGCGCTGCGCGGATCGGCGGCGGCGGCCGGCGCCGCGGCCGCAGCGCGGCCCTGAAGCGATCGGCGAAAATGGGCCTACACCCGTAATTATTACCGGCGGACGCGGCAAATGCTGCTACGCACAACGTGCCGCCGGAGCGGTTTCGCTGCCACGCAATGCGCGCGATCGCTGCATCGCCCAGAGTGAGGACGCCGTGCGCGCCTGCTACGCCTCTGGCTCGGCATGCTTGCTGCTAAATCCATCGTCGCCACCTTCCTGGGGGTCGCATCAATGTCGATCAAACGTCGTCGGCGCCGCCATCGACGCCTTTCCGCAATGCGGTGTTGCAGGTGGCCGGGTTCGCGCGACAGTTCCTCGAGCACCCCGCGCCGCTTCCCGCTCGGCGAGACCGCCTCCACGCACTTCGAACTCGGTGCCGATGCACCCCACGAACGCGCGCGCGCATCGGGCGCGCAGTATCGGTCGCCATACCGGGCGATTCCGGTGTGACGACGATCGCTGACCCGATGCCCCCGCGCCGCAATGCGCCCAATGAAGTGGGCGCTGCACGCCACAAGCGCCCGGCGGCGAGCGTCCTTGCGCTGAAGCCCCTTACGCGGGACGACACGATTGCGCCCGATCTCACGCGCGCGCTCGCCGCCGCTGCGCTGAGCTACAGCCGTCCTAACGAATCCGGCATCGTCCGCGAAGGTGCCCCCGATGCGTTCCGGTACCGGGGACCCGACGGCCGCATCGTCCGGCGCGCCGGGATACTGGCCCGTATCCGCGCGCTCGTCATACCACCGGCGTGGACGTCCGTGTGGATATGCGCCGACCCCCAAGGTCACCTGCAGGCCGTCGGGCGCGATGCGCGGGGCCGGTTGCAATATCGATATCACACCCAATGGCGCGCGCAGCGTGACGAGCACAAGTTTCACCGGCTGGCAGACTTCGGTGCGAAGCTCCCCGACGTGCGTGCCGCCGTCGAGCGCGACCTTGCCACACCGGGCCTATCCCGTCGCAAACTGCTCGCCGCGATGGTCAGCCTGCTCGATCGCACGTTCATCCGTGTGGGCGACGAGCGCTACCGTCGCGAAAACGGTAGCTTCGGCCTCACGACGTTGCGCACGCGACACGTTCGCGTGTCGGGCGACCGCATCCGGCTGCGCTTCCGCGGAAAATCCGGCAAGGAGCACGACGTTTCGCTCGCGGACCGGGGGCTCGCGCGCATCGTGCGCCGCTGCCTGGACCTTCCCGGATACGAGCTGTTTCAGTACGTCGAGGACGGCGAAGTACGCAGGCTGTGCGCAACGGACGTCAACGTCTACCTGCAGGAACTGAGCGGCGCCGACTACACGGCCAAGGATTTCCGCACGTGGGGAGCTACCGTCATTGCTACCGTGCTTCTCACGCGCTACGGGCACGCGCAGACCGTGACGGAACGTACGCGGCGGGTCAACCGCGCGCTTCGCGCGGCCGCACAGGCCCTCGGCAACACGCTGGCAGTATGCCGAAAGAGCTACGTGCATCCGGGCGTCGTGGACGCCTACGCCAATGCGGCGTTGAAACGCGGACGGGTCCGCGAGCGTGTCGACGGGTTGAGTATCGCGGAGTGCCGCACGCTGGCGTTGCTCAGCACGCTGCAGGCACCCGTGCCGCGGCGTCGGGGCCGGCACCGCGAAGCCGTGAGTCCCCGCCCTGTGCCTGCGCCTCGGAAAAGAGGTGCCTGACCGCCGCGACCCACTCGTATTTGGTGACCGCGCGACGATCGGCAAGCGTCTCTTCGACAAGGCGCCGCCAATGCCGGACCACGTTCGGCTCGCGCGCGTCCTGCGGATGCATCGACAGCCGCAGCAAAGGCATGCTCCGCGCGCGACGAAGCTCGTGCCGGATCGCAACGGCCGAATACGCGCGGCGAAGGACGCTATCGGGGCTGTAGCAAAGGTTGGCGGTCGCGCGATACGTCCATTCCGGCAACAGGTAAATCCCGCCTTTCACCGTCATGTAGTTAAACGGGTGCGGCGACTGCGCGAGCGCGGCGCGACTGCCTTCGCTGGCGAGCCACGCCGGCGGCACGAACCCGTGGAGCGGCCAGCCGAGCGACGTGAACGCATCGATGCCGCGCGCGATTCGCCACGCCGCTGCGCGCCGCGTCAGCGCGGCGAATTCGCCCTCCGCGCGTGTCAGCCAGCGGCGCTGGATATACGCACGCGCCGTGCGCGGCGAAGGTTCGCAGTCGACGTGGTACATGCCGTGCAACACGAGTTCGTCGCCGCGCGCGAGTCGCGCCTCCATCGCGCGCCGGAAAGCGTGGCTGCCGATCACGTCGGAACCGAAATGGAATCGCGGGACGACGAGCAACGTCAACGGACCCGCCGACATGTCGTCGAGCATCGTGACCAGCCGCTCACACTCGTGCCACGTGTCGGGGGCGACATCGTGGATCGCGATGGCAGCGCATGCCGACGCCGTTGGCGGCTCAGGAGATCGCATACCCCGTCGTTCGGACCCCGCCGGCCACGAGCGCGCCGCGGTAGAGCTCGAGGAGCCCGCGCATCGTCGCGCTCCACGTGTAGTCCTGCTCGACCCGCGCCCGTGCACAGTTGCCCAGCGCCGCCGGATCCTTCGCGTAGAACGCGCGCACGCCTTCCGCGAGCGCATGCGGATCCCCGGGCGCGACGAGCACACCGACGTCCGGCGTGACGATCTCCGGCATCGCGCCGGCGTTCGCCGCGACCACACCGCGACCGCACGCCATGGCCTCGATCAGTACCAGTCCGAACGTCTCCTGGTCGCCCGCGTGCACGAACCCGTCGGCGCTGGCGAGGATACGCGCGAGTTCGTGCGACGAGTGGATGAACGGCAGCAGCGTTACGTTGGCGGGCATCGCG
>JBDTNI010000062.1:0-8187 GCA_039933815.1 Betaproteobacteria bacterium | reverse complement strand
ATGCGAGTGATCGTCACGCCGGCGCGCCGGGGGCGAGCGGGCGGCGTCGTTGCCGCAGGCGCCTGATGACGGGGTACAGCAGCGCAAGGGCGGTCAGGCACATCACCGCCGCACTGACCGGCCGCGTAAAGAACACCGTCCAGTCGTTCTGGTAACTGATCATCGTCGTCAGATACGACGTTTCCGCCACCGGACCGAGGATGCAGCCCAGAACCATCGGCGCGATGGGGAAGCGCCACCGCTCGAACAGGTAGCCGACGACACCGAACGCGACGATCATCCACAGGTCGCTGATGTTGTTGTGCTCCGAATACGCCCCGATCAGGCAGAACAGCACGACGAACACCGATACGAGCGCCTCGGGCAGGTACAGCACCTTGATCAGCGGACGAATCGCGAAATAGCCGAGCAGGCCCATGCCGATCACACCGAGGAACACCGACGCGAAGATCGCGTAGACGAGTTCCGGCTGCGTCTGGAAGATCTGCGGGCCGGGCTGAACGCCGTGAAGAAGGAATGCGCCGAGGATGACGGCCGTTGCACCACTGCCGGGAATGCCGAGCGTCAACAGCGGCACCATGTGCCCGCCCACCGACGCAGTCGACGCGACCTGCGGCGCGACGATGCCTTCCGGGATGCCGGTACCGAGCTGCCGTCGACGCTTGCCATACTGGCCTTCGACGCCGTATGCGACAAACGACGCGATCGTCGCGCCGGCACCGGGGACGATGCCGCACAGGATGCCCACCAGCGACGAGCGCGCGAACGTGCCGCGGATCGCCCACGCTTCGCGAAGGCTCGGGATCCGCGTGGCGATCCGCCCGTCCGACGACATCGGCGGCGACACGAATCCCTGCTCGAGCCGAACGAGCACCTCGCCCAGGCCGTAGGCACCCACCATCACGGGCAGGTAGCCGATGCCGTCGCGCAGGATGTCGCTGCCGAACGTGAAGCGGCCGACACCGTAGATCTCGTCGACGCCGACGGTCGACACGAGCATCCCGAAAAACAGGCTGATGAACGCATTGGCGAGCGAGCCACCACCGAGCGCGACGACACTCGTGAATCCGAACAGCACGATCGCGAAATATTCCGGCGAGTCGAACGTCAGCGCAACCTTCGCGAACGGTACGGCGAGCGTCACCATCACCGTCGCGGTCAGGAGGCCGCCGGTCAGCGCCGCGAACAGCGTCCACCCGAGCGCCTGCGCCGGTTGGCCCGCGCGTGCCATCGAATAACCGTCCCACAACAGCGGAACATCCATCGGCTCGCCGGGGATGCGAAACAGGATCGACGTGATCGCGCCACCGTACGTGCCGGAAACGTACATCGCCGTCAACAGGATGATCGACGGCGTGATCGCCATGCCGTACGTGAACGGCAGCGCAAGCACCACGCCCATGACGAGCGTCAAGCCCGGCAGCACCGCCACGAGCATGCCGACGACGAGGCCGACGACCAGCGCGAGGGCGTTCGTCGGCGCAAAGACATGGACAAACCCGCCAGCCAGCTGGTGCAGAATCTCAAGCACGGTTCAGCGGATCCCCATGATCTGCATCAGCGTCACCATCACCGCCGAAAACGGCGCGATACCGATCGGCAGCGACAGGTAGACGATCTTCATGAACACGAACATGAACCCCAGCGCGCCGGCGACGGCGACGGCGGCGATGACGCCGATGCGCCGATACCGCCCCGCCCACGCGAGCAGCGCGATGTACAGCACGGTGGACACGAAGAAGCCGAGAATGCCGAGCAGCGCGACATAAGCGATCGTCAGCGCGATACCGGCGGCGAGGCGCCACGGGTATCGCGGCGCATCCGGCGCACCGGATTCGTCGGCGACGGCAGCGTTCGCAGCCTCGATCGCGGGCGGCCCGGCGTCGCGGCGCCACAACACGACGATGATCCGCGACAGGCACGCGACGATCATCAACGCCAGAACGGCACGCGGCCACACATCGGGGCCGGGCCTCCCGCCGCGCGGCGTGTAATCGAAGTGCAGCGACTGGTACGTCAGCAGCGCTGCGGCCGCCAGCACCAGCACATAGGGCAGCAGCGCGCGCACGCGCGTCATGCGGCCCCTCCGCGACCGCCGACGATCAACCCGGGCCCTCCCGCTGCTATTTCCTTGGAATCGACGCGATCACCTTCTTCGCGTCTTCGAGCCAGCCCTGCATGTATTTCGTCGCTTCCGCGCCGGGGATGAAGCTGTCCTCGTCGGCGTACTGCTCCTTGAGGTACGCCTTGAACTCGGGCGAGCGGGCGGCCTTCGCGATTGCGTCTGACAGCAGCTTCACCTGCGCGGGGTCGGTGCCCGCCTTCACGAGCACGACGCGAAACTGAGGCAGCGTGATGTTGTATCCGAGCGCGGTGGACACCGGGACATCGGGGAACGCGGCGACCTTGATGCCGTAGAACAGGATCAGCGGCCGTATCTGCTTGGTATCGACGAAGTTGCGCACGTCGCCCGCCTGCTCGTACAGCAGGTCGGCGTGTCCGCCGAGGATCGACGTGTAACGTTCACCGGGCTTCGCGTAGGGGACCGAGTTGAGCTTCAGGCCCTTGGCGACGAAATAGTTGACGCTGATGTCGTCCGGACTGTCGAAGCCGGTCACGGCAACCTTCAGCGGACGTTCCTTCGCGGCCTTCTCGACGTCGCCCCACGTCTTGAACGGTCCGTTCTCGGCAGCGAAGAAGCCGGACGCCTGCTGGATGACGACGCCGAGCGGGATGAAATCGCCCATCTTGAGCTTCGACTTCGGATCGGCGAGCAGCGCAAACGTGTCGCCGGTCATCACCTCGATCGTGTAACCGTCGGCGTTCGCGGCCATCAGCTTCGCGTGGCCCGTCTGGCCGGTGGCACCGGGCACGTTGATCGCCGGCAGCGATACCTTGAGCTCGGGCTCCAGGAGCTGGCCGAGCTTGCGCGCGACCTGGTCGGCGCCGCCACCCGGACCCCACGGCACGATGAATTCGATCGGTCGGGACGGGTACCGATCCTGGGCGAACAGCGGAACGGCCACGAGCACCAACGCCGCGACGGCCGCCGTCGCGCACGACCTCGGCCAATGGACACGCATTTGCATCGATTTCCTCCAGTTGACAAGTTGACAGGCGATGCGAGCAGTCGCTCGCTGCGGTACGCATCCGGATGTGTCGACCGCACCCTGGAATGGGTCGACGAAACTCGAAAGGGTCCCCCGCCTGTGCCGTCCCGACCATCATCCTGAACCGGGGTTCAAGATCGGTCACCTGCCGGGACCATCAGGCGCTTCCGCGTGGGAGCGCACACCGGTCCGCTGAGAGCGCGGCAACCTCGCTACGAGAGCATTGGTTCAAAGAACGTATAGCCGGATCGAACACCGCAGGGGATTGCAAAATCGGGCTGCACGACGGGTGCGTCGCGCGAGCCCCGGGAACCGCTAGAACAATTTTTCCTGTCCCGCGAGCGCCCGATCGATAGCCGTCTGCATCGCAGCGATTCTACGCTGCGCCGACGGTGCGTCAATCGACGATTCAGGCATGTCCGGGGGAGACGGCGACACGGGCCGCGCGCGCCGTTCGCGCAGAAGATCGTGCGCGATGTTCAGCGCAGCCATCACGGCGATCCGATCGGTCCCGGTGATCTTGCTCGCGTCGCGGATCTCCCGCATTCGCGCGTCGAGCAGCGCAACCGCTTCCGTCAGCTCGTCACGTTCGGATTCGGCGCACGCCACCTTGAACTCGCGCCCGAGGATCGTGATGTCGAGCGTGATCGTCCCCGCGTTGCTCATCGCATCGATGCGCCGGTAATCATTCCTGCGGAACCTTGGCGATCAGCGCGTCGAGTCGCGCCGTCGCCTGCGCGACGCGGCCGTTCAGGTCGCGGTTGCGCTCCTGCAGCGCCAGCAGCTCGCGGCGGAGGATTTCATTGGCGTCCTGAAGCTCGCGCGCGCATGCGATCAGCGCGTCGACGCGCGTTTCAAGCGAGGCGAGATCGTCGTCCATGTGAGCGGAACTATAGGGGCCGCATCGCGACGGCGTCAACCACGCCGCGCGGGCCGAAGGCGCCGTTACGCCGGGCTGGCGGGTGGTTCATCCGTTTGCAGCGGCACATAGCGGACGGAGACGACTTCGAGCGGCTCGTTGCCGGCAGGCGAACGGAGCGTCACGACGTCGCCTTCCCGCGCCTTCGTGAGCGCCCTTGCAATCGGCGAGATCCAGCTCACGTATCCGCGTGCCGCGTCGGTCTCGTCGATGCCGACGATGCTCACCGATCGCTCGTCGCCGTTCGCGGCGGCCACGACCACGGTGGCTCCGAAGAACACGGCGGATTCGGCGTCGTCGTCGCGCGGTGCCGCGGGGTCGACGACTTCGGCGTTGTCGAGCCGCCGCACGAGAAACCGGATCCTGCGGTCGATCTCGCGCAGCCGCTTCTTGCCGTAGATGTAATCGCCGTTCTCGGAACGGTCGCCGTTCCCGGCCGCCCACGCGACGGTGGCGACGAGTTCCGGGCGTTCCCGGCTGACCAGGCTGTCGAGCTCGCGCCGCAGCCGCGCGAACCCGCCCGGCGTCATGTAGTTGCGCGCGCCCGCGGGCAGCGGCGAAACGTCGGGCGCGTCGTCGTCCTCGTCCTGAGCGGGCGTTTCCTCGCTGGTGAAAGCCTTGCTCATCGAGAGTGGCGATCGGGGTCGCCGGGAAGGACAGGCAGTTGCGCGCGTGACACGGGACTCATTATAGAGCCACCAGCATCGCGCTCGCCGCGCGCCTGCGCGATCACGTCGCACAGTTGCGCCACGCCGTCGACGAAACGCGGACCCGGGCGATGAAGCCAGTTCGCGTCGACCGCGTACAACGCGTGCCGTCGCACCGCGTCGATCGCGGGCCACCGCCTCCACGCGGCGAGCCAGGGCGGGAACTTCGCACCCTCGGTACCGGCGATGATTACCTGCGGATTCGCGGCAATGACCCCTTCGACGCCGACCTGCGGCGCCGGCAGCGACAAAGCACCGAACACGTTCACGCCGCCGCATGCCTCGATCGCGCGACTGACGATATGCCGGCCGCCGAGCGTGTAAATCGGCGCGTCGGCCACCTGATAGAACACGCGCAGCGGCGCGACGCCCGCGTGGGCCCTGGCGATGCGCGCGATGCGACCGCGTAGCGCGGACGCCGCTGCGTTGGCCACTTCGGACGTTCCCGCGAGCGCGCCGATGCGCTCGACGTCGTCGGCGATGCCGGCGACGGTGGCGGCATCGGCCTCGAACACCGCGATGCCTCGTCGACGAAGCCACGCGACCTGCACCGGCGACGTCCACGGCCACGTGACGACGAGATCGGGTGCAAGCCCCACGATGGTTTCAAGGTCGAATCGCCGACGACGGGAAGCGCGCGCGCCTCCGGTGGAAAGTCGGATCCCTTGACGGCACCGACCAGCGAGGCGCCGGCGCCGGCTGCGTAAACCAGTTCCGTCGCGTGCGGCGCGAGGGCGACAATGCGCGTCGCCGGCGCCGGCATCGAGACCGTCGCCGCCGTATCGTCGACGACGCTTACGGCAGCCGCCGCGGCCGCGACGAAAATCCCGAGCGCCGCCAGCGTCGTCGCCGCAAGCCGCCGAGCACGATGTTCGCCGGAGCGTCGGAACCGAGGGGGAGCGCTCATAGCTGCCAGCGCACGCCCGCGACCCACCGTGCGCCGCCCGTCGCGAAATCGGCCGCGAGCTCGTAATTTCGATCGAACACGTTGTCGCCGCGCAGGAAGAACGTCGTCGTCGCATCGACCGCATGCTGGACCGACAGGTTGACGACCGCATACCCGCCGAGCCTGCGCAGGTTCTCCGCGTCGTCGAATCGAGCCGACGACCCGACGAGTTCGGCAATCAAGCGGGTGCGTCCGAATGTCTGTGACACCTCCAGCGCGCCGTGGCGCCGCGAGCGCCGCGGCAGCAGCCTGCCGGAGTCGGCGTCCGTCGGCGACTGAAGGTCGGCCGATGCGCGTACCGTCGAATCGCCGCGGATCATCCGGCCGACGAGTCCCACGCCCTTCAGCGTCGCGGTGGCGACGTTGGCGGGCGCGCAGTTGAAATCCGCGTCGCACTGAAAGACGATGAGGTCGCGCACCCGATTCCGATAGGCGATCGCGCGCGCATCCCAGGTCGTGCCCGCCCAGTCACCCGCCGCGTACACGCCCATCTCGACACTGCGCGACGTTTCGGACTTGAGTTCCGGATTCGAGAAACCGGGGTAGTACAGGTCGTTGAAGGTGGGCGCCTTGAACGCGGTGCCCGCGCTCGCCGTGATGCGCCAGCCCGGCGCGACGCGATAACCCCACGCGGCGGCGCCGGTCGTCCGCGCGCCGAACTGGCTCGAGTCGTCGCGGCGCAGATTGACCTGGAACGCGTGGCCGTCGGCGTTCACCCGGTAAACGCCGGTCGCCGAGTTGGTGTCGCGCGCCTTGACGGCGAATCCCGCATCGGTGCCGACGCGCTCCTCGCGGCGCTCGAGCGCGAGCGTAAGTGCGCCCGCGGACAGCGTCAGGTCGTTCTGCCACGCGTATTGCCGCTGGCGTGTTCGGAACGGAAATTCGCCGAATCCGGTCCTCGATACCGAGCGGTCGCCGCCCTCGCCCGCGCTGACCGACGACCGCCACGCCGGCACGAACCGGTCGTCGAGCGCGATGCGCCAGTCGGTCACCGAGGTGATCGATCGATCGTCGAAGCCGTCGCCGCCGTCGAACTGGTTGTCCAGCCTGCTGCGGAAATACTGGACGGCGATCCGGTGATTCGTGCCGGTTCCCACTTCGCCGTGCGCCGACACGCTGGCCTCGCGGAAGCCGTCGCGATCGCCGTCGTAGCTGAAATTGGCCGGGTTCCGGATCGCGTTGAATCCGGCGCTGCGCCGCCCCCCCAACTGGACGATGCCGCGCGCATCGCCGCCGCCGCCCGCAACGCCGGCGGATGCGACGAGCGTTCCAAACGTGCCGGTACCGAACTCGGCGTTCGCATGCACGCCGTCGCGGGCGGCCTTGGTGAACACCTGGATCACGCCGCCGATCGCATCGGCACCGTACAGGCTCGACGCCGGACCGCGCAGGATCTCGATGCGCTCGATCGCGCCCGGCGGAATCGCCTCCAGCGCGGCGGCGCCGCTCGACGCCGACGCGACGCGCAGACCGTCGATCAGCACGAGCGTCTGCGCCGCGTTCGCGCCGCGCAGAAAAACGCCGGCGGTCGCGCCCGGCCCCCCGTTTTGCACGATTTCGACGCCCGGCTGGCGCTGCAGCAACGCAACGATGCCTTGTGTACCGCCCCGGGCGATCTCGTCCGCGTCGATCACGGTCACGTCGGCGACGAGATCGATGGGCCGCTGCGGAACGCGCGACGCCGTCACCACGATCGGGTCCAGTACGGCGGGCGGCAACTGCGCCTGTGCGTCAGCGACGCAGAAAGCCGCGGCCCAGGCGCATGCGACCACGCGCCGGCGGGAACGAAATGGAGTCTTCATGGAAGAAAGGATGTCCGCGTCCTGCCGTGGGGACCCCGCACGGCGGTTGATCGGCGCAACGCGGACGGTCGAGGACGCACGAAGGGCGACGGAGCGGCGCGGCGGGAACGACGCGGTGTCCTCGACTCTCGAGCGGCAACGGATCCCCGCGCTGCATCTTGGGCAATCGCCGACGCCATTCGGCGGGGCGATCGTTGCAGGCCGGTCTCCGGGCTCGCCGGAACGCTCGACGTCCCGACCAAGCGCGTCGCGTCGACTCCGGCCCACCGTTGCGGGGGCAGCCGCGGCATGGGCGCCATTCGGCGCGGACCGCGTTCCCGTTTCACCCGCCGGACAGCGGATTGCGACCACCCGGCGGACACCTGCACGAGGAATTCTACCCCCGTTTGCTATAATGCCAGCGTCATTTAAAAGCAACGCCGGTGACCCGCAAGCTTTTCATACGCACGTTCGGCTGCCAGATGAACGAGTACGACTCGGACCGGATGGCCGACGTGCTCGCCGCCTCCGACGGTCTCACGCTGACGGACCGCGCGGAAGACGCCGACGTCATCCTGTTCAACACGTGCTCGGTCCGCGAGAAGGCGCAGGAACGCGTCTTCCACGATCTCGGCCGCGTCCGCGAGTTCAAGGCCGCGCGACCCGGCGTGCTGATCGGCGTCGGCGGATGCGTGGCGTCGCAGGAGGGTGCCGCGATCGTGCG
>JBDTNI010000061.1:0-8318 GCA_039933815.1 Betaproteobacteria bacterium | reverse complement strand
CGTGATGATGGCGGGCGCGATCCTCGAGCACGCCGCGGCGGCGGGCGTGAAGACGCTGGGCTACATCGGCTTTGCCGACGCGCTCGGCGAAGCGTTCTTCGCGGAGATCGAAAAGGCGGCCACGGCGCGCAAGATTCCGCTCGTCGCCAACGAGCGCTTCTCGCCGAAGGACACGAGCGTCGTCGGGCAGGTGCTGAAGCTCGTCTCCGCCAACCCGGACGCGGTGGTCGTCGGCGCCTCCGGCACTCCGGCCGCGTTGCCCGCGACCACGCTCGCCGAACGCGGCTACAAGGGACGTCTGTACTTCAATCACGGCGTCGCGAACAATGATTTTCTCCGCGTCGGCGGCCGCAACATCGAGGGCGCTTACGTGCCGGCCAGCCCGGTCATCGTCGCGAGCCAGCTGCCCGACAGTCATCCGGCGAAGCAGCAGGCCGTGCAGTACACGAAGCTCTACGAGGCTGCGCAAGGGCCGGGCAGCGTATCGGCCTTCGGCTCCTACACATGGGACGCGTGCACCGAGCTGATGAACGCGATCCCGGTCGCGCTCAAGACCGCCCAGCCCGGCCGCGTGGAGTTCCGCCGCGCGCTGCGCGATGCGCTCGAGGCGACGAAGGACCTGCCGGTCACCAACGGCGTCGTCAACATGAGCAAGAGTGACCACCTCGGCCTCGATTCGCGGGCGCGCGTCATGGTTCGCGTCGAGCATGGGAAGTGGTTGCTGCAGAAATGAGCGCGCTCACGCCGAACACCCACCATCTGGTGGGCGGGGGATCGCACCCGGTGCTGGTCATGCACGGCTGGTTCGGCGATGCCCACGCGTTCGCGCCGATGGAGCCCGCGCTGACGACGGACGAGTTCACGTATGCGTTCATGGATTGCCGCGGCTACGGCGGCATGCGCGACGCGCGCGGCGCATGGACGATCGACGAAATCGCGACCGACGCGATTGCGCTCGCCGATCACCTCGGGTTCGCGCATTTCAGCCTCGTCGGCCACTCGATGGGCGGCATGGTCGTGCAGCGGATCCTGTCGGTGGCCCCCGACCGCGTCCGCCGGCTCGTCGCGGTCACGCCGGTGCCGGCCTCCGGCGTGCCGTTCGACGACGACGGCTGGAAACTGTTCGACGGCGCCGCCGACAATCCCGACAATCGCTTCGCGATCATCGACTACACGACCGGCAACCGCCTGTCGCGCGCGTGGATCTCGAAGCTCGTCGACTATTCGCTCGAGCACTCGTCGCGCGACGCGATCGCGCGCTACCTGCAGGCGTGGGCGAAAACCGATTTCAGCGCGGAGGTTAGCGGGATGAGGCTGCCGGTGAAGGTCATCGTCGGCGAGCACGACCCCGCCCTCAATACCGCGGTGATGCAGGCCACGTTTCTCGCGAGCTACGTCGACTGCGAACTCGAGGTGATGGCCAATGCCGGCCACTACCCGATGCACGAGACGCCAGTGGCGCTCGCGACGAGCATCGAGAATTTTTTGCGTCGTTGACGGCGCGGGTCAGGGCGTCAGACGGCAAGCGCGCGTCGCATCGTGGCCGAGATCGTCTGCCGCGACGCGCCGTAGTCGCGCCACGGATCTGCGCGCCGTCGCGCAATGACCGCTTCGGCGTTGTCGATGTTGAAGTGCGCCTCGCGCACGTCCGCACCGGCGAATTCATCCCATTCGACCGGCATCGAAACCGGCAGACCCGGCCGTGCCCGCAGCGAATACGCGGCAACCGCCGTGGCGCCGTCCGCGTTGCGAAGGTAATCGACGTAGACGCGGCCGGTGCGCTGGTCGCGCGCCGAACTTGCCGTGAACAGGGAGGGCGTCTCGCGCGCGAGACGCTGCGCAATGCCGCGCGCGAACGCCTTGACCTCGGGCCACAGGTGGCGACGCGACAACGGCAGCACGAAGTGAACGCCCTTGCCTCCCGTCGTCTTCACGAACCAGCGAAGTCCGAGCTCGTCCAGCAGCGACCGCACGCGCGTCGACGCGTCGATGAGCGTCGGCCACGGCAGGCCCGCGTCGGGATCGAGATCCAGCGTGATCCGGTCGGGCCGGTCGAGACGTGGAAAGCTCGCTCCCCACGTGTGGAATTCGAAACTGTCGTTCTGCACGGCGCGCACGATATCCGCGACATCGGCGAGACGCATGAACGGGGGTGACTCGGCAGCATCATCGTCGTCGTCGCGGTGCGTCGGATGCTTCTGGAAGAAGCAGTCGTCGAAGCGGCCGCCCATGCACTTGACGACGGCGATCGGGCGCGGCGCGACTTGCGGCAGCAGCCACGCGGCGATCCGCTCGTGATAACGCACCACATCCAGCTTCGTGCTGCCGGGCGCGGCCTCGACCGGACGTTCCGGGTGACTGATCGCAATGCCGGCGACGCGCACCGGATGCGCGACGTCGGCGTCGCTCGCGGTGAGAAGCTGCGTCATCGGGCGCTCTTTCGTGACGGTTGGGAAGTTGCCGCGGGCGGACCCCGCCGACTCCTTCTTCGGGCGCAAGGTGCGTACCCGACGGAACCCGCATTGTTTTCAATCACTTGGATGAGCATCGTCGATTCGCTCACGCAACCTTTACCGGGCGGCGCATGAACAATTTGCCGTGACGTTGCAGCCGGCGCGGGCGGTTGCCTGCCGGCGCCCGATTCCATTACCCTTCACCATCGAAAAACTGCGACGGAAGGAAACGAGGATGGCGACCGATCAGAGCCGAAGCCCGGAGATGACGATGGATGCGGCGACGCTGTACCGGGAGGAGATCTACACCGATCGCAAGTCAGGAACGCTGCGCGTCCTGCATCCCGTCACGGCCGACGGCAGCCCCGACACGCGTCGCACCACCGTGTTTCAGGGCGAGGCGCAGTTGATGACCAACATGGGACCGCTGCCCATCAGCTTCGACATCGACGCCGACACGCTGGAAGCGGCGATCGCCGGCTACGCAGAGGCGACGAAGGCCGGCATCGAGCGTGCGATGCGCGAAATCCAGGAAATGCGCAGGCAGGCATCGTCGTCGATCGTCGTTCCGTCAGCCGGCGCGACGCTGGGACCGGGCGGCGGACTCGGCGGCGGCGGCAAGATCCAGTTGCCGTAGCGACGCGTTCGCGTCAGGGTCGGCGGGTTGCTTCCCCTGACCGGACGCGCGTGTGTGGCGCGCCCGCTACATGCCAGCGCGGATCGCGCTCGAACTGCGCGGCGAGATGGTCGATGAAGGTCCTGACCTTGGCGGACAGGTGGCGCCGGCTCGGGTACGCCGCATTGATGCCGATCGCCTGCGCCGTATAGCCGTCGAGCAGCGGGACCAGGCGGCCGGCCCGCACGTCATCGGCGACGATGAAATCCGGCTCGAGCGTGATACCGGCGCCGGCGACCGCGAGTGCCCCCAGCATCGCGCCGTTGTTGCCGTGCACGAATCCGGTGACCTTGACGTCGTGCGCCGCGCCCCGATCGTCGACGAACCGCCAGACGTTGCCGTCGGCCGCGTACTCGTACGTCAGGCAGGCGTGCCCGGATAGCTCCGCGGGCGTGCGCGGCGCCGCGTGACGGCGCAGGTAGTCGGGCGCTGCGCAACAGATCATCCGCGCGACGCCGATACGGCGCACGATCAGCGCCGTGCTGCCGATATCGCCGATGCGGATCGCGAGGTCGATCCTTTCGTCGACAAGGTCGACCGCGCGGTCTGACAGCTCGATGTCGAACCGCACCTGCGGGTGGCGTTGCTGAAACGCGGTGATCGCCGGGGCAAGGTAGCCGACGGCGAAGCTGATCGGCGCGGTGAGCCGAAGCGTTCCCCGCGGCACGATCGCCGATTCGCTGACGGCGTCCTCGGCCTCGGCAAGATCGGCGAGCAGCTGGACGCAGCGTTCGTGGAACCGCTGACCGCTTTCGGTGAGCGACATCCGGCGCGTCGTGCGATGGAGGAGCCGCACACCGAGATGCGCCTCGAGTTCCGCCACGTGCCGCGACACGGCGGACACTGACAGGTCGAGCCGGTCGGCAGCCCGCGCAAAGCTGCCCGCCTCGACCACGCGGGAGAACGCCAGCAATTGTTGAAAGCGATCCATCGGTCAGATTCTTGCATATATCGCAACAATCCGTTGCGTTTATAGGTCTTTATCGCTTTCTGCTCAACCGCCACCATACGAACGTCACCGTCATCAGCACGAACTTCAACCCCATCCGTTCCCGGAGACCTCGATGAAACTCTACTACGCGCCCGGCGCCTGCTCGATGGCCGCCCACATCACGCTGAACGAATCCGGCGTCCCGTTCACGGCGGTTCGCGTGGACCTTCGCTCGCACCGGCTTCCCGATGGCACCGACTACTACGCGCTGAATCCCCACGGTTACGTGCCGTTGCTCGAACTCGACGGCGGCGAACGGCTGACGGAGGTGGCCGTCATCCTCCAGTACGTCGCGGACCGTCATCCGGGAACGCTGGCGCCGGCGTTCGGCACGCTGGAACGCTACCGGCTCATGGAGTGGCTGAACTTCATCGCGACCGAAATCCACAAGGGCCTCGGCCCGCTGTGGAAGCCGGCGACGCCCGACGCGTACAAGGCCACGGTGCTCGAAACGGTCGGCAAGCGCTTCGACCATGTCGCGCGCGTGCTCGCCGACCAGCCGTACCTGACCGGCGACACGTTCGGAATCGCGGACGCGTACCTGTTCACGATCGTCAACTGGCACCATTTCCTCAAATTCCCGCTGACGTCATGGCCGGCGCTCGAGCGGTTTCAGGCCCGGGTCGCCGCGCGGCCGGCCGTGAAGGCGACGTTGCGCGCCGAACACCTGCTGCAGGACACGGACGCGACCACCGCGGCCGATGCCTGAACCGATGCGACGGGAACCCACCGGCGGCGCACCGCGGCTGCCGACGCTTTTCCTTTCGCACGGCTCGCCGATGCATGCGATCGCGCCTGGCGCGGCGGGCGATGCCTGGGCGGCGCTGGGGGAACGCCTCGCTCGTCCCGCCGCTGTGCTGATGTGCTCCGCGCACTGGGAGACGTCGCTGCCGATGGTCAGCGGCAGCGCTCGGCCGGAGACCGTCCACGATTTCGCCGGTTTCCCCGAGGCCCTGTACGAGTTGCGCTATCCGGCACCGGGCGATCCTGCGCTCGCCGCGCGCTGCGTCGGACTCTTGAAGGACGCCGGCCTCACCGCGGGCATCGACGGATGCCACGGTCTCGACCACGGGGCGTGGGTACCGCTGCGCTGGATGTTCCCCGACGCGACGATTCCCGTCGTTCAGATCGCCGTGCAACCTGGACGCGGCGCCGCCCATCACGTCGC
The DNA here is from genome assembly GCA_039933815.1 of Betaproteobacteria bacterium. Taxonomy (GTDB): domain Bacteria; phylum Pseudomonadota; class Gammaproteobacteria; order Burkholderiales; family Casimicrobiaceae; genus VBCG01. The sequence continues at coordinate 3,030 of JBDTNI010000061.1, read as the reverse complement.
GATGGGTCGAGCGCTCGCGCCGCTGCGCGACGAAGGCGTGCTGATCGTCGGGTCGGGCCACGCGACGCATAACCTGCGGGACTGGATGAGCCGGCGCGCGGAGGCCGAGCCGCTGCCCTACGCGGTCGAATTCGCGCAGTGGCTTGACAACGCGTTGGTCGCGCACGACGAGGCGGCGCTCGTCGATTACCGCGCGCAAGCGCCGGGTGCCGCGCGCGCGCACCCGACGGAGGAACACCTGCTGCCGCTGTTCGTCGCCTGGGCTGCTGGCGGCGCGCAGCCGAACGTCGAGCGCGTCGTGGAGGGATTCGAGCACGGTGCGCTGGCGCTCGCGTCGTACCTGTTCGCCTGACACACCGTCCGCGAATGCGTGACGCGAATATTCGCGTTGCTCGCGGTGATCCAACCCGCGTACCGTTCACGAATCGTTACAAGATACTCGGCGGTTGGCGCGAATCAGGCGCGTCGGTCGGTGTCCCACAGGATAATCGGTGCGACACCGATCGCTCACGCCGGGCGGAGTCCCTAGAGTGGGCGTTGAAACTCGGCCAACCGTGGAGATTTGACATGAATGTCCGTTCCGCAGCAATTGTCGTGATGGCCACCGCTGCAGTACTCGGCGGCTGCGCCTACCCGGAGCCCTACTCTGTGTACGACAACCGTCCGGTCGTGGCGCAGCGCACCGAGTACGGCGTCGTCGAATCGATCGACATGTACCGCGACGGGCGTGGTTCACCGGTCAACCTCGGCACGATTCTCGGCGGGATTGCGGGCGGCGTGCTCGGGCACCAGATCGGCGGCGGACGCGGGAACACGGCAGCGACGATCGCCGGCGCGGTGGGCGGTGCCGTCGTCGGCAACCAGGTGGAACGCGCGAATGACCGTGACCGCTACCGGGCGACCGTACGCCTCGACTCGGGCGGGACGGTGGCCTTCAACGAGTTCGGCGAGGGCGAGCTGCGCGTCGGTGATCGCGTCAGGATCGTCAACCGCCGGATCTATCGGTACTGAGGTTCGGAGTGAAGGAAGTCAATGCGCCGGTGCCCTTGCATCCCGCCGGCGCGCGTAAATCCGGAGGTCCCATGTCTCACGCCAAGCACTCGAAGGCCCTTCGCAACGTATCGGCGCATCAAGCGCCCGCCCCCGCCCGCGCTGCAACGGCGGACGTCGCCACCGCCAGCGTCGACGAGCTCATGCGGTTCATCGAGAACACGGAATCGCCGCTGCGGTTCTTCCCGGACTTGACGGACGAACCCGTTCGTCACGCCGCCTGACGGCGTCAGTGCAGTCGCTGGCGCGACTTGCGCGCCGTCTCGTGCAGCTCGCGGCGCGAGCCGGTGCCACGCGTCTCGGTAACCCTGCGACGATCCTGCCAGAACCGATAAATCAGCACTGACGCGACGGAGAGTTCGTCGACGAGGCTTGTGCGCTTTTCCTTGTCGTCCACCCACTCGGCAAATTCCGGGTCCTGGTCGCCGAACGCAAGGGCCTCGATCGGAAACACCCAGTCGCGGGCATCCTGCGCGTCGTACAGCGGCTGCCACTCGTCATCGCGGAGTTTCACGCCGGACATGTAGCCTTCGCACCACGCCGAAGCTTCCGGCGGCGTCTTGTCCGTGCGCGCCTTCTCCTCGGGCATGTAGAGCAGCGGTTTGAATCGCGTCGGCGATTCGCCCAGCGTGCGCTGGATGCCGACCATGTGACGCAGCATCAGCCCCATGATTCGCTGGGCCTGATCGCTGCCGGTGAACGCCGGATTCGACGACCGTCCGCCATCGCTCCAGACCTGGGGCAGCCATTCGGACGGTTGGACGCTCTCCGGCCCGCTGACCATCGCCGTGAGGAAGCCATCGAGCATCTCGAGGTCCATGCAGTCCTGGGGGACGAGGTCCGACGCGAGAAATCCTTCCAGTTCGTCCAGTTCCGGATCGGACAGGGGCTCGTCGAGTGCACGCAGTTCAGGCATGGGAATCACTTCCAAAGATCAGTCGCGCATCATCGCCCGTCGCGCGGGCTTAGGCAAATGATCAATTTGGACCGTCGCGTCCGTGCGCAGCGTGTGCGCGACCGCCACGGCCAGGCCGAATACCGCCACCGCGCCCGCCTGATGAAGCGCGGCCAGCGCTACCGGCACGCCATTGACGAGCGTCGCGATGCCAAGCGAGACCTGGACGGCGAGCATCGCGCACAGCGCGGCGGACAGCGTGCGCGCGCGCACCGGCGCCGCGTCGCGCCGCAACCGCCACCACAGCGCCGGGATGGCCGCCGCGAGCAGCCATGCGATCAAGCGGTGGTCGAACTGGACCGTCGCCATGTTCCAGAAGAAGTTCTTCCACAAGGGGTCGAGCATCAGGATATCGGGCGGCACCACGTGTCCGTTCATCAGCGGGAACGTGTTGTACGCGAGCCCGGCCCGAATTCCCGCCACGACCCCACCCGACAGCACCATGACGAACACGAGCGCCGCGACGCCGTAGGCGAGCGCACGCGACGCGCGTGACACGGCGCCGCCGGCCGGGAACGCGGGACGGCGCGACGGTGCGAGCGACAGCGCGATCCAGAGCATCGCCCCGAAGATCGCAATCGCCAGCCCGAGATGCGCGGTCAACCGGAACTGCGACACATGGGGGTCGTTCACCAGCCCGCTTTGCACCATCAGCCATCCGACGAGACCCTGCATGCCGCCGAGGACGAAGATGCCGGCGAGCGGCCAGGCGTAACCGGCCGGGATGCGCCGACGGACGACGAACCAGGCGTACGGCAACAGGAACGCGAAGCCGACGACGCGGCCGAGCAGCCGATGCGCGTACTCCCACCAGAAGATCCGCTTGAACTCGCCGATACTCATCCCGTGATTCACTTCGCGGAACTCGGGGGTCAGCCGGTACTTGGCGAACGTCTCGTCCCAGTCCGCGGCGCCGATCGGGGGCAGCGCGCCTGCGACCGGTTGCCACTCGGTGATCGAGAGCCCTGAATGCGTGAGGCGCGTGACACCGCCGACGACGATCATCGCGAACACGAGCGCGCAGC
>JBDTNI010000060.1:0-8363 GCA_039933815.1 Betaproteobacteria bacterium | reverse complement strand
TCGATCGGAACGTAGTCGCGTGGCGGCGGACCGTTGTAGAGCGTCAGCGGCCGGATCAGGATGTTGTTTTCCAACTGCTCCAGCACCTGCACCGTCCATCCGGGCACGCGTCCGGCGGCAAAGATCGGAACGAAGAGGTCCTCCGGGATGCCGTTCAGGAAGTAGACGACGCCCGCGTAGAAGTCGACGTTGACGTTGACGCCGTGTCGCGCGTACGGCTTCATCGCGTCGACGAGCGCCGCGAGGATCTGGTACCACTTCGGCTCCCCCATCGCGTGCGACAGTTGTTCGACGCCCGCCCGCATGTGCCGTGCACGTGGGTCTTCCGCGCGATAGACGCGATGCCCGAAGCCCATCACGGCTTCCTTCGCGGCGCGCTTCGTCGCCACGTACTCGGCGGCCCGCGCCGGGTCGCCGATTTCCTGCGCCATCCGCATGACGTTCTCGGCGGCGCCGCCGTGGGCCGGACCCGACAGCGCCGCGACGGCGGCAGTCATCGCCGCGTGGAGGTTCGCCTCAGTGCCGGCGACCACCCGCGCCGTGAACGCGGACGCGTTCGAGCCGTGCTCGGCGTGCAGGATCATGTCGATGTCCATCAGCCGCGCGGCGTCGGTTCCGGGCGTCTTGCCGAGGATCATCCGGAGGAAGTTCGCTGCGTGACCGAGGGAGGCGTCGGCCGGGGTCGGCGCGCGTCCGCGGCGGATGTGCTCGTGCGCCGCGATCACCATGGGAACCTGGGACGTGAGGCGAATGCCCTTTCTGAGGGTCGCAGCAGCGCTGTTGTCGGCGACGTCCGGATCGAACGCGGCGAGCGCGGACACTGCGGTTCGCAACACGTCCATCGGATGCGCGTCCTTGATCGCGCGAATGACGTCATACAGCGGGTCGGGCAGCGCGCGCGCGGCTTTCAGTTCCGCGTCGAATCGCGCCAGCGCGTTCCGCGACGGCAGCTCGCCGTGCAGCAGCAGGTAGCAGGTCTCCTCGAACGTCGAACGCTCGGCGAGATCGTGGATCGAATAGCCGCGGTACGCGAGCTCGCCCGCGCGGCCGTCGATGTGGCACACGCGCGAGCGATCGAAATGGACACCCTTCAGGCCTCGGTGGATCTGCGTCGTCTCGCCTGTTTCAGCCATCGGTCGAATCCTCTTCTTCGTCGGTCGTCTCGGGCCGCAACCGCTGACGGTCCGGTCGCCCGTCGCGTTGTTCGTTTCGCCGCTTAAACACAGTCCGCGGCCGGTCCGGACGGCGACAGCTTATCCTGTGCGCAATCCCGGAACGCTGGATCCCGAAACTCACGGCAGGCGGCGGATCATGCCGAAGCATGCGTGGCGTCACGCGCGCCGGCAGGATCGGGAAATGACGCTCACACGGAGGAACGCATGCAGACATTCGAGCTTGCCGGCTATGAAGCGCGTACCTTCGCTTACGCGGCGCTGGGCAACGTCGCGACGATCACCCTGACCGGCGCGCGGCGCAAGAATCCGCTCACATTCGAGTCCTACGACGAGCTCGGCGCGCTGTTCCGGCGCCTCGCGCGCGCATCGGACATACGCGCCGTCGTCATCGTCGGCGAAGGCGACAACTTTTGCTCGGGCGGCGACGTCAACGACATCATCGGACCTTTGACCCGCATGGGGATTCCGGAGTTGTTGCGCTTCACGCGGATGACGGGCGAACTCGTGAAGTCGATGCGCGAGTGCCCGCGACCGATCGTGGCCGCGATCGACGGCGCATGTACCGGCGCCGGCGCGATGATCGCGTGCGGCGCGGATCTGCGGTATGCGACGTCGCGCAGCAAGCTCGCGTTCCTGTTCGCGCGCGTCGGGCTCGCCGGCGCCGACATGGGCGCGTGCACGCTGCTGCCGCGCATCATCGGCCTGTCGCGCGCGACGGAACTGCTGCTGACCGGCCGCGCCGTCGGTGGCGACGAAGGCGAGCGCATCGGCTTCCACAACCGGATTGTTGCCCCGGAATCGCTCGTCGACGAGGCGATGGCGATGGCGCAGAGCCTTGCCGACGGCCCGACGTTCGGTCACGCGATGACGAAGACGATGCTATGGCAGGAGTGGAGCTCGGGCCTCGGCGAATGCATCGAGGCCGAGGCGCAGGCGCAAGCGATCTGCATGCAGACGAATGACTTCGAACGCGCGTATCGCGCGTTCATCGCGAAGACGACGCCGGTGTTCGAGGGCGATTGACGCGGCGCCTGAACGGGCGCGCGCGCCGGCATCGATTCAGTAGTTGACGACCCAGGGATCGACGACATCGAACCCCTTCACGTGGATCGAGTATTTATAAAAGTCGGGCCGCGTGCCGGTCGGAATTCCCACGTGGCAGACCAAATTTGTCTTGCCGGCCTGGTTTTGAGGGCAGCTGATGTACGAAGAGTCGAACACGATGCCGTCCGCTTCGAATTCGATACCCGTGTTCTGTTGGATCGTAAACTTAATGTTTTGCTCGCGGTCGACGGCAACAACTTCGGGGTATGCATATACTTCGCACTGTGTCCGCGTCGGGGACGAGGGCTTGGACAAACACGCAAACCTGATTTCCACATCGCAGACCCCGGGGCCTTTGCAGTTGGCGCCCTTGTGCTCGTGCGGCACGCGAACCGCATTTCGGGCGTCGCCCATGTCGTGCCTGTGCCTCTCCATCCCGTGACAGCCGGCGAGCACGACGGTGACGCCCAGCAGCAAACCGGCGGTGGCAAACGGTCTTGACATTGTTGCTCTCCCTTCCGCGCAACGCGCCGTCGCGGGCGCCGGATCGTGACGGGCGCGGTTGCCGCGATCCGCCGCGAGGTCGCTTGTCGCCCGGCAACGGCGAAACGCTCCGACGGCAGCGCGATGAGACCACAGTCGGCGCGCGCCACCAAGCCGAATATTCGCGCGGACTGCTGAACCGTTCGCGGGGTGTGCTGCAGCGCTCGCGTCAGCCGCGGGCCACGCCGATGTCGTAGGCGGCCGCGAACTCGTCGCCGGCGGGGCGAACATCGAGCTGCAGGTCGCGACCGCCGGCCCGGTAAAGTCCATCCTGGCGGTTTCGTGACCGCGTCGACGGCAGCGCCGTGTACGGAGCGGTCGCATGCACCTGGTCGGTCAACGCGTCATCGAAGTAGAGCTGGGAGGTGAAGGCGTCGCCGCGTACGGTTCGGACCTTGAAGTGGATATGCACGGCGCGGCCAGGGTAGGCGCCCGGGTATATCGTCGTGAACCGCACGCGACCCTCGGCATTCGTGATCTGGAAACCGCGAAGAAGGCGCGAGCGCCGCGTGTCGGCGCGCGGGTCGTCGGTGCCGGAATAGACGCCGGTGGCGTCGCATTGCCAGAGGTCGACGATTGCCCCGGCGACGGGCACGCAGCGCGTGCCGTCCAGCGCCGCGACGCCGAGGTCGAGCGTCAACGGCGCGCCGCGCGTGACGCGGTTGTCGACCGGGTCGATCCTGACGTCACTGCGATTCAACCGTTCGTCGACGAAATAGGGCCCCTCGGTCTGGTCCGGCGTCAGTGCGCAGCGAAGGCCGGCGCGAACGGTCGGTTGCGCCAGCGCGGTGCGGCCGAGCGCAATGCCCGCCCAAGCGAGGGCGCCAAGAACACGGCGCCGCGAGGCGGTTGCGATCTCCGGCGGCGTGCTCCCCGCCGGCGCGTTTCCCGCCGGCGTCTCCATGGCGGGTGCTTGCCCGCGGCCCGTCGCGGCCCCATCTGACGAATGCGGACTGCGCCGGTCGGCTTCGCGACCTCGGGTCCCGCCATTGCCCGATCCGGCGTTCCGCTCTCCAGGACGATTCATGTCACGCCTCTCATTCGTATTAGCGGCTCTCCACGTCTACATCGCCGCGCGCCTGTTGCCCGACCTGCCCGGCGGCGCGGCCGCGGTGGCGGTCGGCGCGGTGGCGCTGATCGCGTCGTTGTATCTGATCCCGATCGGATTTGCCGCGCGGCGCACCGGTGCGCCCGACGTTGGCGGCGTCACGCTGGTCGCGCTGCTCGCGATGGGCGCCTTCTCGTCGCTGTTCGTCCTGACCGTGGTGCGCGACCTGACGCTGCTCGCCGCGCTCGTGCTGGCTTGGACAACGTCGCTGGTCGTTCCGTTGCGCCGCCTCGCGGAGGATACCGCGCTCACCGTGCCGCTCCTGACGGTGGTGGTGACGGCACTGGGCTATGTCAACGCGCGGCGCCTGCCCCGCGTGCGCGAGGTCGACGTTCCTATCGACAGGCTGCCCGCCGCGCTCGACGGATTCACCATTGCGCAGATCACCGACCTGCACGTCGGTCCCACGATCGGTCGCGCCTATCTCGATGCGATCGTGCAATCGGTCAACGCGCTCGGCGCCGACGCGATTGCGATCACCGGCGATCTCGTCGACGGCAGCGTGGGACAGCTGGCACCGCACACGGCGCCGTTGGCACGGCTGGCGTCGCGGCACGGCACATTCGTCGTCACCGGCAATCACGAATACTATTCCGGCGCCGTGCCGTGGATCCGCGAGCTGCGCCGGCTGGGGCTCAACGTGCTGTTGAACGAGCACGTCGTGCTGAATCACGACGGCGCGCGGCTGGTGCTCGCCGGCGTCACCGATTTCTCCGCGCACCAGTTCATCGCCGCGCACCGCAGTGATCCCGACGCTGCGATCGCCGGCGCGCCCGAAACCGCAGGTGCCCGCGTGCTGCTCGCACATCAGCCACGCTCTGCGCCCGCGGCCGCGCGTGCCGGATTCGACCTCCAGCTTTCGGGTCACACGCACGGCGGACAATTCCTGCCGTGGAATTTCTTCGTTCGCCTGCAACAGCCGTTCACGGCGGGGCTGGCGCGTCTGGGCCGGATGTGGGTCTACACGAGCCGCGGCACCGGGTACTGGGGTCCGCCGAAGCGTCTGGGTGCGCCGTCGGAGATCACGCGCCTGCGGCTCGTCGCGGCCTGACGCGCCCGACGCCGCTCGGCCGCGGGTAGTGGTCTAGGTGGAGTCGATCACCGATTCGCCGTACAGTACGCGCTCGATCGCTTTCAACCGGGACGTGCGGCCAGCGCCGATCGTTGCTGCGCGCGAAAGGCCTGCAGGATCCCTCACGGATGACGATTCACGCACACCGTGTCGCGAACCGATGCCGTACTGCGCGCGGCGCGTGCGCCGTCGTTGCGGCATTGGTCTTCACCGCCGGAATCGCCATGTCAGGGCCCGCGCTCGCGGTCGTCTACAAATGCACGGACGACGGCGGGCACGTGACGTACAGCGAAGCGCCGTGCCCGGGGCAGCCGAGCGTACGGATGGATCTCAAGGATGTCATCGAGGATCGCCAGCCGGCACGCGCAGCGACGCCCGGCGTCGCCACTCAGGCGCCGCCCGATTCGTCCGCGTCCGCGTCGTCGCCCGCGGCGGCCGGCAATGGCTACGAGCTTTCCTACAGCGATCGCCAGCGAATCGCGAATCTCGAGCAGGTCGAGCGCAGGACTACCGCGTACCCCGAGCAGCGGCGTTCGGCGGCGCTCGAGATTCGCAGCATCCGCCGCGGAACGATCGGGCGAATGTCCGCCGACGACCTTCGGAAGAAAGACAACTACTGGGTCGATCTCGGCAGTCTGGACGCCGACAAGCGCCGCACGGCCGCGGCACAGCTCGCCAACCTGTTCGCCGCGTATCCGTAACGCCCTCGGCGGCTATCGGCTGCGGCCGTAGCGACCGGTCAGCGATGCGCGTCCGATCGCGTTCGCGTTGACCATGAAGCCAACGAGTGACGCGGTCGCGCCCTTCGGAATGTCGAGCTTGTCGGTCTTCAGCGCATAGACGGTGAAGATGTAGCGGTGCGGCTTGTCGCCGGCGGGTGGGCAGGGGCCGCCGTAACCGGGCGACCCGAAGTCCATCACGCCGCTCGCTGCGCCGGCCGGCAGCCCGCTGCCGTCCCCCTTGCCCGCACCCTGCGCCAATTTCGTCGTGCTGGCAGGTACGTTGTAGACGACCCAGTGCCACCAGCCTGCGCCGCCGGTCGGCGCGTCGGGATCGTGCACCAGCAGCGCGAAGCTTTTCGTGTCCTTCGGTGCCCCCGACCATTCGAGCGCCGGCGACACGTTTTTGCCGCTGCACCCGAAATCATTGAACGTCTGGTCGACGCCGATGTTGCCCCCCGGTTTGATGTCCGGACTCGTCAAGCGGAAGGCCGCGGCGCCGGCCGCGCCGGCCAGTGCGACACCGGCAATCACCGCCAACGCGCGGACGTAGGGCGCGACTCGCATCGGGTACTCCTCGGCAAAGGGTTGGAACCCGTATTGTGCGCGTTTCGCGTACATTTGCGCTTCCGGACCGGACGGCCCACGCGACGTCCGGGCGGCACAGGGGACTCCGATGACCACCGCACCAACCCGGATCGAGCACGACCTGCTGGGCGAACGCCAGGTCCCCGCCGCCGTGTATTTCGGCGTGCACACGCTAAGGGCGGTCGAGAATTTTCCGATCACCGGCAGTCCCATCTCGATCTACCCCGATCTCGTCAATGCGCTGGCCTGCATCAAGCAGGCGGCTGCCCTCACGAACCACCAGCTCGGCATGCTCGACGAGCGCCGGGCCGACGCGATCTGTCGCGCGTGCGAGGACATCCGCAACGGTCTTCTGCACGATCAGTTCGTCGTCGACGTGATCCAGGGCGGTGCGGGCACGTCGACGAACATGAACGCGAACGAGGTGATCGCCAACCTCGGGCTGGAAAAACTCGGCCATGCGCGGGGCGAGTACGAGTACCTGCACCCCAATGAACACGTCAACATGAGCCAGAGCACCAACGACGTGTATCCGACGGCGTTGAAGCTTGCCGGGTATATCGGGATTCAGAGGCTCGTCGACGCGATGGCCGTGCTGCGCCGTGCATTCGAGGCGAAGGCCGACGAGTTTCGCGACGTGCTGAAAATGGGCCGCACGCAACTGCAGGATGCCGTGCCGATGACGCTGGGCCAGGAGTTCTCGACCTATGCCGTGATGCTCGGCGAGGACGAGGATCGGCTCAGGGAGGCCGCGATGCTGATCCGCGAGATCAACCTGGGCGCAACGGCGATCGGCACGGGCATCAACGCCCACCCGGAATATGCCGGAATCGTGTGCCGCCTGCTGTCCGAGATCACCGGCATACCGCTCATCACTTCGCCGAATCTCATCGAGGCCACGCAGGATTGCGGCGCGTTCGTCCAGGTGTCCGGCGTGCTGAAGCGCGTGGCCGTCAAGCTGTCGAAGACGTGCAACGACCTGCGACTTCTGTCGAGCGGTCCGCGCGCCGGGTTCAACGAGATCAATCTGCCGCCCATGCAGGCGGGCTCGAGCATCATGCCGGGCAAGGTCAATCCGGTGATTCCCGAAGTCGTCAACCAGATTGCGTTCGAGGTTATCGGCAATGACGTCACGGTGTCGTTCGCCGCGGAAGCCGGCCAGCTGCAGCTGAACGCGTTCGAGCCGATCATCGCGCACAGCCTGTTCAAGAGCACGACGCACCTGCGCAACGGATGTCTGACGCTCGCCGAGCGCTGCGTCAACGGCATCACCGCCAACCGCGAACGACTGCGCGACATCGTCGAGCACTCGATCGGTATCGTGACGGCACTCAATCCGTACATTGGTTATGCAAACGCCACCGCGGTGGCGCAGGAAGCGCTGTCGAGCGGACGCAGCGTCGCCGAGCTCGTGCTCGAGCGGAAGCTGTTGTCGAAGGAGCGGCTTGACGAAATCCTGCGGCCGGAAGTGCTGACGCGGCCGCGTCCAATCCTCGAATCGCGCGAATGACCGTGCAGCGCCCGTTTAGGAGAGCGCCATGCTGTTGACCGACCACGATCCCGTCGAGACGCAGGAATGGGTCGATGCGCTGCGAAGCGTGGTCCACTACCAGGGCGTCGAGCGGATGCAATACCTGCTGGCGCAGCTGCGCGACGAGGCGCGCCGCGCCGGTGCGGCGCCGCCGTTCTCGGCGACGACGCCGTACATGAACACGATCCGGCCCGAGCACGAGGAGAAGCCGCAGTGGAATCGTGAGCTCGAGCACAAGATCCGCTCGGCAATCCGCTGGAACGCCGTTGCGATCATCCTTCGTGCGAACAAGAACTCGTCCGAGCTCGGCGGCCACATCGCGAGCTTCCAGTCGTCGGCGCTGCTATACGACATCGGTTTCAACCATTTCTGGCACGCGCCGTCCGCGGAAAACGGCGGCGACCTCATCTACGTGCAGGGCCACGTGTCGCCGGGCATTTATGCGCGCGCGTTCGTCGAAGGTCGATTGACGGAGGCGCAGCTTCTGAACTACCGGCAGGAGGCCGACGGTGCCGGCATTCCGTCGTATCCGCATCCGTGGCTGATGCCGGATTTCTGGCAGTTCCCGACGGTGTCGATGGGC
>JBDTNI010000059.1:0-8424 GCA_039933815.1 Betaproteobacteria bacterium | reverse complement strand
AGTGCTCACGCGCCGCCTCGACCCGATGAATCAGGAACGCGTCGAATTGCTGACGCGTTTCGAGGCGGAAAGCGCGCCGGCGCCGCTGTCGTGCGAGCGCATCCTGAGCGCCCTTCTGGCGCCCGCGCTCACGCTCGCCCGCGATCCGATGCGCGGCGGCTCGAACTTCCTGCGGCTGCTCGGACGCGCGTACGCCGATCCGGCGCCGTTCATCCGGCGGCTGCTGTCGGAGCAGTACGCGGACATGATTGCGCGTTTCAAGGGGGCGTTCACGCGCGCGCTGCCGCAGATGCCACGCAAGGAACTGTCGCTGCGCCTGCATTTCATCATGGGTGCACTGTCGTACACGCTCGCGGGAACCGACGCGCTGAAGCTCATCGCCGAGCTCAACCCGCACGACACCGACAACGATGAAATCCTGCTGCGCCGGCTCGCGCCGTTCCTGCTTGCCGGACTGACGGCACCGCTTCCCGACGTCGCCGCCGTCGCCGCCCGCAGCGGCGGGCATGCGAAGGCGAGATGACACCGATGATTCCCCGGAGACGCCCATGAATGCAACTGCCGTGGTGCTTGGCGCCTTGGCGCTCGTCGCGTTGCTGCCGGTGCTCGTGCTCGTCGTGGCGCCGCTGCGTCGGGCGCTGATTTCACGTCCGATGTTGCGCGTGTTCCGCAAGGTGCTTCCGCCGATGTCGCCCACCGAGCGCGACGCGCTCGAAGCCGGCACGGTCGGCTGGGACGGCGAGCTGTTCTCGGGGCGCCCGCATTGGCCGACGCTGCTGTCGCTACCGCGCGCGGAGCTCACCGCCGACGAGCAGCATTTCCTCGACCACGAAGTCGAGTCGCTGTGCGCAATGGTCTCCGACTGGGAGACGACGAACGTCCACAAGGACCTTCCGCCGCACGTCTGGCAGTACATCAAGGACAACGGCTTTCTCGGGATGATCATCCCGAAGGCGTTTGGTGGCCTCGGGTTCTCGGCCTACGCGCATTCGCAGGTGGTCACGAAACTGTCGACGCGGAGCGGGACCGTTGCCGTCACCGTGCTCGTCCCGAATTCGCTCGGGCCCGGCGAACTGCTGCTCAGCTACGGCACCGACGAGCAGAAGCGCCGCTACTTGCCGCGGCTTGCTCGCGGTCTCGAGATTCCTTGCTTTGCGCTGACGAACCCGCATGCGGGCTCCGACGCCGCGTCGATTCCCGACTGGGGCGTCGTCGCATGGGGCGAGCACGACGGCCGGCGCGTGCTCGGCCTGCGCGTGACGTGGGACAAGCGCTACATCACGCTGGGTCCGGTGGCGACGCTGCTCGGACTCGCGTTTCGCGCCTACGATCCCGAGCATCTCGTCGGCGAGCGGGAGGACCTCGGGATCACCTGCGCGCTGATTCCGACGTCGCACCCCGGCGTGGTGATCGGGCGCCGCCACATGCCGCTGAACGCGGTGTTCCAGAACGGGCCCAACTCGGGCCGCGACGTGTTTATCCCGATGGATTGGGTGATCGGCGGCGCGCCGATGCTCGGCAAGGGCTGGCGGATGCTGATGGAGTGCCTCGCGGCCGGACGCGGCATCTCGCTGCCGTCGTCGAACACGGGCATGGCCAAGCTCGCCGTGCGGACGACAGGTGCCTACGCGCGGGTGCGCACGCAGTTCAAGACAGCGATCGGGCGCTTCGAAGGCGTCGAGGAAGCACTGACGCGCATGGGTGGCAACCTGTACGCGATGGATGCGGTGCGGATGCTGACGGCGACGTTCGTCGATCGCGGCGAAAAGCCTGCGGTGCTGTCGGGCATCGCGAAGCTGCACATTACGGCGCGCAACCGCGAGATCGTCAACGACGCGATGGACATCGTCGGGGGCAAGGGCATCTGCATGGGGCCTTCGAATTTCCTCGGCGCCGCGTACATGCAGATGCCGGTATCAATCACCGTCGAGGGCGCGAACATCCTGACGCGCAGCCTGATCGTCTTCGGCCAGGGTGCGATACGCTGCCATCCGTTCGTGCTCGGCGAGATGGCCGCTGCGCGCGAGCCCGATGGCGCCAAGGCGCTGCGGGACTTCGACGCGGCATTTGCCGGTCACCTGCGGTTCGCCGCCGCGAACGCGTTCCGCGCGATAGGCCTCGCACTCGCGGGCGCGCATGCCGGGCCGCGAATGAAGGACGCTCCGCGCGAGACGCGCGCCTACTATGGCCAGCTGACGCGTATGTCGTCGGTGCTTGCGATCTGCGCCGACATCGCGATGATGTCGCTGGGCGGCGCGCTGAAGCGCAAGGAGAAGCTGTCCGCCCGGCTCGGCGACGTGCTGTCGCAGCTCTATCTGGCGTCGGCCACGCTGTGGCGCTACGAGCAGGACGGCCGCCAGCCGTCGGACGCGCCGTTGATGCACTGGGCGGTACGCGATGCGCTGTGGAAGGCGCAGGCGGCCGTCGATGGCGTCATCACCAATTTCCCGAATCGTGCACTGGCCGCGGTGATGCGCTTCATTGTCTTTCCGCTCGGTGCGCCGTATCGCGTTCCGTCGGACCGGCTCGGTCAGCACGTTGCGCGGCTTTTGATCGACCCCTCGCCCACGCGCGATCGGCTGACGGCGGGTGTGTTCATCGGCGATGCCGACGAGCCCGTCGGACTGCTCGAGCGCGCGCTGGCCGCGACGGTTGCGGCGGAACCGGTCGAGCGCAAGCTTCGCGGTGCGATCCGGTCTGGCAAAGTCGACGCACGGCAGGCCCCGGGCGAAGACGCCGCGGCGGTCGAATCGCGCGGCGTGGCGGCTGGCGTGATCTCGGCGGACGAAGCTGCGTTGCTGGCCGAGAAGCGCGGCCTCGTGTCGCGCGTCATCCGTGTCGACGATTTCGCGCAGGACCTGGGCACGTCGCTGCTGCAGCCCAAGGAGCAGGACGCCGCCGACTCGGCCCGGGGGCCGTCGAGCGAGCCGGCCGCCCGCCGCGCCTTCGCATGAGCGGCCTCTCCGCCGCGGCCTTGAACGCGCAGCCGATGTACATCGTCGACGGTGTCCGTACGCCGTTCCTGAAGGCGCGCAATCGGCCCGGGCCCTTCGCCGCCTCCGATCTCGCCGCCGCCGCGGGGCGCGCGCTGCTGCTGCGCCAGCCGTTCGAGCCGAACGACGTCGACGAAGTGATTCTGGGATGTGCGGCGCCGTCGGTCGACGAGGTGAACATCGGCCGCGTCGTCGCGCTGCGCGTCGGCTGCGGGCATCACGTTCCCGCCTGGACCGTGATGCGCAACTGCGCGTCGGGAATGCAGGCGCTCGATTCGGCGATGGACTCGATGCGCGTGGGACGCTCGCAGGTCGTGCTCGCCGGCGGCGTCGACGCGCTGTCGCGCGCGCCGCTGCTGTTTTCCGACGCAATGGTCAATTGGCTCGCCGACTGGGCCGGCGCCAAGGGCGCGGGCCGCCGGCTCGCGCTGCTGACGCGGCTGAAGCTGCGGGATCTCGCACCCGTGGTCGGGCTGATGAAGGGACTGACGGACCCGAATGTCGGCCTGCTGATGGGCCAGACCGCCGAGAACCTCGCGTTTCGTTTCGGCATCTCCCGCGCCGAGATGGACGCGTTCGCCGCGCAAAGCCATCGTCGCGCGCTCGATGCGCAGCGCGCCGGTCACCTCGCGCACGAAATCGTGCCGTTGATCGACCGCGCGGGCAATGTCTACGCGGCCGACGACGGCGTGCGCGACGATTCGACACCCGACAAGCTTTCCAGGCTGAAGCCGTTCTTCGATCGCAAGTACGGCAACGTGACCGCGGGCAACAGCTCGCAGGTTACCGACGGTGCGACCTTCCTGGTGCTTGCGACCCAGGACGCCGTGCGTCGCTTCGGGCTCACGCCACGCGGCAGAATCATCGACGCGCAGTGGGCTGCGCTCGACCCGGCCCAGATGGGACTCGGCCCGGTTTACGCGGCCACGCCGCTGCTACGGCGTAACGGATTGACGCTGCGCGACGTCGACGCGTGGGAGATCAACGAGGCGTTCGCTGCCCAGGTGCTCGCGTGCCAGCGTGCGTGGCAGGACGACGACTTCTGCCGGAAGGAACTCGGGTTGGACGGCGCCCTCGGCGCGCTCGACGAAGCGCGGGTCAACGTCGACGGCGGCGCGATCGCGCTCGGCCACCCGGTGGGCGCGTCGGGCGCGCGCATCGTGCTGCACGTGCTGAACGTGCTCGAACGCATCGGCGGCCGACGCGGTATCGCGACGATCTGCATCGGCGGCGGGCAGGGCGGCGCGATGCTGGTGGAACGCGTGTAGCGACAGCGACCGACGAACTGAGAGGATTCGCGTGGAACACTGGAACCTGACCCGCGACGCCGACGGAATCGGCTGGCTGACGCTCGACCGGGCCGATGCGACGACGAACACGCTGTCGAAGACGGTGCTCGAGCAGTTGGGCGTGATGCTCGATCGTCTCGATGCCGACCCGCCGCGCGGCCTGGTGATCCGTTCCGGCAAGCAGAATGGCTTCATCGCCGGCGCCGACATCGACGAATTCGGCGACATCGACGACGCCGATGCCGCGCGCGCGCTGGTGAAGCGCGGCTGGGACCTGTTCGAGCGGCTGTCGACCGTCGGCTATCCGACCGTGGCGCTGATTCGCGGATTCTGCCTCGGCGGCGGCCTCGAGCTCGCGCTTGCGTGCCGCTATCGTGTCGTCGTCGACGAGCCGTCGACGCGGCTGGGACTTCCCGAGGTGATGCTCGGCATCGTTCCCGGCTGGGGCGGCATCCGGCGGCTGCCGCAGCTCGTGGGTGCCCCGGCGGCGCTCGACCTGTTGCTGACGGGCAAGTCTGTCGATGCCCGAAAGGCACGGCGCTTGGGGCTCGCCGACGAATGCGTGCCGGCCCGGAT
The DNA here is from genome assembly GCA_039933815.1 of Betaproteobacteria bacterium. Classification (GTDB taxonomy): domain Bacteria; phylum Pseudomonadota; class Gammaproteobacteria; order Burkholderiales; family Casimicrobiaceae; genus VBCG01. The sequence continues at coordinate 3,566 of JBDTNI010000059.1, read as the reverse complement.
CATGGACAACACGGCGCGCGCCATTGTGCTCGCGCACCCGGCACCGCGGACGCTGCCCGTCGCGCTGGCGGCCACGCAGTGGGGACCCGTTCGCCGCCTGATCGCGAGCCGCGCACGCAAACAGGTCGCGCGGCGCGCGCGCCGCGAGCACTATCCGGCGCCGTACGCGATCATCGACCTGTGGGAGCGATTCGACGGCGACGCGCTTCGCCCACCGGCCGGTGACCCGGCAGCGATCGATGTGCTTCTCGCGAGTCCGACCGCCGCCAACCTGATCCGCGTGTTTCATCTGCAGGAGCAGCTGAAGGCGCTGGGCAAGCCGGTGGACGGCGCGACACCACCGTCGCGCGTGCACGTCGTCGGCGCGGGCACGATGGGTGGCGACATCGCGGCGTGGTGCGCGTTGCGCGGGATGACGGTGACGCTGCAGGACCAGGATGCGCAGCGCATCGCGCCAGCCGTCAAGCGCGCGGCGCGCCTGTTCGCCCAGCGTCTCAAGGACCCGCGGCGAATCCGCGACGCGATGGACCGGTTGATACCGGACGTGGCCGGCGCCGGCATTGCGCACGCCGATGTCGTCATCGAGGCGATCTACGAGGACGCCGGCGCGAAGCGAGCGCTGTTCGCCGACGTCGAAGCGCGCGCGAAGCCCGACGCGATGCTCGCGTCTAACACGTCGTCGATTCCGCTCGAGGACATCGCCGGTGCGTTGCAGGCGCCCGCGCGTCTCCTCGGCCTCCATTTTTTCAATCCGGTCGCCCGGATGATGCTGGTCGAGGTCGTCGCCGGCCGCGACACGCCGCCCGGCCTCGTCGCGCGCGGTGCAGCGTTCGTCCGCGCCATCGACAAGCTGCCGCTGCCCGTCAAGAGCGCGCCGGGCTTCCTCGTCAATCGCGTGCTGGCGCCCTATCTGATGACGGCGATGCGGTGCGTCGACGAGGGCATCGCGCCGGAAGTCGTCGACGCGGCGGCGGTGCGATTCGGCATGCCGATGGGGCCGATCGAACTCGCCGACACCGTCGGGCTCGACATCTGTCTCGCCGTCGGCCGCATGCTGGGCGAATCGGGCGACCCGCCGCGCATGCTCGCCGAACACGTGGAGGCAGGCCAGCTCGGCAAGAAATCGGGGCAGGGATTCTACGCGTGGGTCGACGGACGTCCGACGAAGGCGCCCGCTCAGCAAGTCCCTGCCGATCTCGGCCGGAAACTCGTCGATCCGCTCGTCGCCGAGGCGCGCGCCGCGCTCGACGACGGCATCGTCGGCAGCGCGGACATGGTCGACGCCGGTGCGATCTTCGGCGCCGGCTTCGCGCCGTTCCGCGGGGGTCCGCTGCAATACGCGAACCGTTTGGCCGAGGGTGGAACGCCGAATCCGGCTCGCGGGGTGTAGCATTTGCGGCGCCCGCGGGACCTGTCGGCAACAGGCGACTCGCGGCACGCGTATTCACGGGTCGTACGGCAGGCCGGGAACCGCCGCAGCGCGGGATCACCGCGCGCCACGATCCCGGTGCGAATTCCAGGAGGGATCGTGGACCGTATCTGGCTCGAGCATTACCCGCCGGGGGTCCCGGCCGACATCGACGTCAACGAGTACGCGTCGATTCGCGAGGTCTTCGAGGAAAGCTGCCGCAAGTTCGCAACGCGTCCCGCCTTCTCATGTATGGGCCGCACGGTCACGTTCGCCGATCTGGACGCTTTGTCGTCGACGTTCGGTGCCTGGTTGCAGGGAATCGGCTGCGGCAAGGGGACGCGCGTGGCGCTGATGATGCCGAACATCCTGCAGTACCCGGTGTGCGTGTTCGGCGTACTGCGCGCCGGGTGCACCGTCGTCAACGTCAATCCGCTGTACACGGCGCGGGAGCTCGAGCATCAGCTGGCCGATGCGGGCGCAGAAGTCATCGTCGTCGTCGAGAACTTCGCGCGGACGCTGCAGGAAGTCATCGGCCGCACCAGCATCCGCCAGACGGTCGTGACGTCGATCGGCGAGATGCTGGCCGTCAAGGGGCACGTCGTCGACCTGATACTGCGCAAGGTGAAGAAGGTAGTGCCGAAATGGTCGCTACCGGGCGCGATCCGCTTCTCGGACGCGATGAGGCGCGGACGCAAGCTGTCGCTGTCGCGGGTTCCGCTCGGCCACGACGATCTCGCGTTCTTGCAGTACACGGGCGGCACGACGGGCGTGGCGAAGGGCGCGATGCTGTTGCACCGGAACATCGTCGCCAACATGCTGCAGGCGCGCGCGTGGATTCGCCCGGTGCTCGATGACGCGCGGCGCGAGGTCGTCCTGACGCCGCTGCCGCTCTATCACATCTTTGCGCTCACCGCGAACTGCCTCGTGTTCATGTCGCTCGGCGGCGAGAACGTGCTGATACCCAACCCCCGCGACATTCCACGGTTCATCAGGGAAATGCGTCGGTACCGCTTCACGGCGATGACGGGCGTCAACACGCTGTTCAACGCGCTGCTCAACCATCCCAACTTCGCGCGCGTGCGGTTCCGGCACTTTCACCTGACACTCGGCGGCGGGATGGCCGTGCAGGAAGCGGTCGCGAGGCGCTGGAAGGACGTGACCGGCTCGACGCTCGTCGAGGCGTACGGACTCACCGAGACATCGCCGGCCGCGACGATCAATCCGTTCAACGCCCCTGCCTACACCGGATCGATCGGCCTGCCGGTGCCATCGACGGACATAGTGCTGCGCGACGAGTCCGGCCGCGACGTCCCGCGCGGTGAGCCCGGCGAGGTATGCATAAGGGGCCCGCAGGTGATGGCGGGATACTGGAAGCGTCCGGACGAGACGGCGCGCGTAATGACATCCGATGGCTTTTTCATGAGCGGCGACATCGGCACGATGGACGAGCGCGGCTACGTGACGATCGTCGATCGGAAGAAGGACATGATTCTCGTGTCCGGCTTCAACGTGTATCCGAACGAGATCGAGCAGGTCGTCGCAATGCATCCGGGGGTTCTCGAGTGCGCGGCGGTCGGCGTCCTCGACAAGAAGTCCGGCGAGGCCGTGAAGCTCTTCGTGGTCCGCAAGGACGCGTCGCTGACGGCCGACGCGCTGATCCGTCATTGTCGTGAACACCTGACCGGATACAAGTGCCCGCACGACGTCGAGTTTCGCCACGAGCTGCCGAAATCGAATGTAGGCAAGATCCTGCGGCGGGAACTTCGCGACGAAGCGCGGCGAGCGGCGTGATGCGTAGCACCCACGCAGTGTCCTGTCGATGAGCAACGTCACGCTTCCTCCTGACATGCCTGCGCTTCGGGTGACACCCATGCCCGCGGATGCGAATTTCCACGGCGACATTTTCGGCGGCTGGATCATGTCGCAGGTCGACCTCGCGGGCTCGATTCCCGCGTCGCGCCGCGCGCGGGGGCGCGTCGCCACCGTGGCGGTCAACTCGTTCGTGTTCAAGCAACCGGTACTGATCGGCGACGTCGTGTCGTTCTTCGCCACGATCGAGAAGACCGGTCGCTCGTCGATCACCGTGTCGGTCGAGGTCTATGCCGAGCGCAATCCCGGCGAGCAGGTCACGGTGAAGGTGACCGAAGCGAGCCTC
>JBDTNI010000058.1:0-8455 GCA_039933815.1 Betaproteobacteria bacterium | reverse complement strand
TGGGCGCCATCGCGAGCGTCACACCCTTCACCGCGGGTCCCGGATAGAAGTAGCCTTTGTCATAGGTGAGCGCCTGCGCCTCGGGCTTCAGCATGTACGCCATGAGGTCGAGTACCACGGCGAGCTTCTCCGCGGGAATGCCCTTGGGCACGACCATGTAATGCGCGTCGTTGACCCAGGTCATGCCCTTGAACGGCGTGACCTTGTATGCCTTCGGCACGATGCCGAGCACGCGCGGATTCAGGTCCCAGCCGGTCATCGTCACCGTCATGTCGCGCGAGCCTTCGCCCAGCTCCTTCATCACCGCGCCGGTGCCCGTCGGGTAGTACTCGATGCAGCTGTTCAGCTCCTTCAGATACGCCCACGTCTTGTCCCAGCTCGCGGGGTTCTTCGGATCTTTGTCCCCAAGCAGATACGGCAGCCCCATCACGAATGTGCGGCCGGGGCCGGAGTTCGCCGGCCGCGCGTAGATCAACCGGTTGGGATTCGCCTTGCACCACGCGAGCAGTTCGGCCGGCGTCGTCGGCACCTGCTTTACCTTGTCGGGGTTGTATTCGAGCAGCGGGCCGGCGGGCATGAAGGCGACTTCGATTCCGTAGTCGCCGGCGAGCTCCTGCATCTTCGCGGCGGCGGGCTGATAGTTGGCCGTTAGGTTGGGGAACTTGGCCGCATGATCCGGCAGGACCTTTTGCAGCAGGCCCTGCTCGATCCCGGCGGCGAGGAAATCGGTACCCGTGAGCACGATGTCGATGTCGCTGCGTCCCGCACCCTGCATCGCCTTGAGCTTGCCGGGCAACTCGGGGGAAGGCGCCTTCGTGAAGTTGATTTTCGCGACGAGCGACGGATTCTTGGTCGCGAAGTTCTGCATCGCGTCCTGCGTGAGTGCGAGGTTGCCGGCGACGTCGACGACGTTGATCGTGACGGGACTCTTCGGCGCCTGCGCGTGGGGGACGCCTGCCACTGACAACAGCGCCGTGGCCGCAACGGCCACGGCCGTCAGTTTGCCGGCGAACCGCCGCCGGCCATGTGAAACAACGGTGAAACGATCCATCACTGCTCCTCCTTCGTCGGGCACGGTGCCCGCTGATTGAATGCTGTCCGGGTTGCGCCGCGCTTCTAATCGTGCGCCGCCCTGCCCTTTTTCGGCGGACGCGTGTCCGCCGTTGCCGCCGGCCGGCGCGGTTCCGCGCCCGAGTCGACACCCCGCTGAAACTCGCGCGCCACGCGGCCAATGTGACGGTGCATTGCCGCACGGGCGCCCGCCGCGTCGCGCGCCACGATCGCCGCGACGATCGCCGCGTGATCGCGGATCGTGCGCTCGGCGAGAGCCGGCGTATGGAAATGCTGCTGCATGCGGCCCCACAACTCCGCGCGCTGATCCCACAGTGCTTCGACGACGAGTTCGAGCGAGCTGTTCCGCGTCGCCTTGGCGAGGCGCAGGTGGAAATCCCGATCCTCCGCTTCGCGCGCCGCGAAGTTGTCCGTCGCGGCCTCCAGTCGTTCGACGCTCTCGCGAAGCCCGTCCGCGTCCTCCGGCGACGCCGTCGTCGCAGCAAGCGCGGCAATCTCACCCTCCACCATCTTGCGCGCCGACAGGAGCTCGAACGGTCCCGGGCCCGCGTCGCGGCTGGCGCTTCGCGGACCATCGGCACGCAGCGTGACGAAGATTCCCGTGCCGACGCGAACGTCGACGAGCCCGCTCATTTCGAGCGATATGATCGCTTCGCGCACCGACGTCCGGCTCACGCCGAGCGACACGGCAAGCTCGCGCTCCGCGGGTAGCCGCGATCCGGGAGCAAACTCGCCGGCCGCAATCAGCTGAGCGAGCTGATCCGCGATCTGGCGGTACAGACGCTTGGGCTCGACGGCCTGCAGTGGCACGAAAGGAAACTCCGGGTGGCGTTGCCGCGACAGGGTGCGGATGCCCGACCGTCGCGGCTCGACGCATGGTAGCGTCGTCGTTATACTGTGGTCAAGTGGTCTGGCCACCCGACCAACGATCCGACCTCGGCTCCGCCCCACGACATGGATTCAACCCCCCGCCATCGCGTCGCCGTCGTCGGCCTGGGTATGGCAGTCACGCCGCATGCGCAAAGTCTTCACGATCTCGCCGCGCGCGTGGACGTCGTCGGCGCTTACAGTCCGACACCTGCGCGCCGCGACGCGTTCGCGCGTCGTTTCGACTTCCCGGTGACGGGCGATCTCGACCGGCTCGCCGACGATCGTTCGATCGACGCCGTGCTGATCCTGACACCGCCGCGGACCCATCTTGAGCTGGTCGAGCGATTCGCTGCGGCGGGCAAGCACGTGCTCCTCGAAAAACCGCTCGAGGCGGATACGCCGCGCGCAGAGGCGGTCGTCGCAGCGTGCGACCGGGAGGGTGTGACGCTCGGCGTCGTCTTGCAGCATCGATTCAGGCCGGCCGCAATGGCGCTTGCGGCATGGATTCGCGACGGCGCGATCGGTCGAATAGCGGCCGCTTCCGTGCACGTTCCATGGTGGCGGCCGCAGACCTACTACGACGAACCGGGCCGCGGCACGATCGCGCGCGACGGCGGCGGCGTGCTGCTGACGCAGGCAATCCACACGCTCGACCTGTTTCTTTCGCTGGCACCTGGCGTCCGCGACGTTGCCGCGTTCGCGGGCACGACGCCGCTGCACAGGATGGAGACCGAGGACATTGCCTGCGCGGCGCTGCGATTCGACAACGGCGCGCTCGGCACGCTCAACGCAACCACCGCGAGCTATCCGGGCTTCGCCGAGCGGGTCGAAATCATCGGCGAACGCGCCACGGCGGTGCTGACAGCGGGCAAGGTGGCGCTGCATCGCCAGGACGGCACGTCCGAGACGCTGGGCGACGAAGCGACGCTCGGCGGGGGCGCCGACCCGATGGCCTTCACGAACGACGCGCACCGGGCGCTGCTCGCCGAATTCCTCGATGCGCTCGACGCGAATCGCCCGCCGGCAAACGACGGCCATTCGGCGCTCCGCGTCCACGACCTGATCGATGCAGTACTGGCTTCGTCGCGGACCGGCGCGCCAACCGCCGTACGCCGACGCATGCAGCCTCCCCGATGAAAATCACCGCTGCCCGCGTGATCGTCACCTGTCCGGGCCGGAACTTCGTCACGTTGAAGATAGAGACCGACGAAGGGGGACCTGTCGCCGGTCTGCATGGGGGCGGCCTTGCACTTCGACACGTGGGTGCACAACTTCGGCGTGCAGGAGTACATGCGGCATACGCCCGAGACCGACGCGGTGTTCCCGCACGCCTACTGGTTCGACAACGGCTACCTGCACCCGGGCACGGCCCCCGGGCACGGCGTCGAGGTCGACGAAGCACTCGCTGCGCGCTATCCGTACAAGCCGAGCGCGTTGCCGGTCAAACGGCTGGAAGACGGCACGCTCTGGAACTGGTAACCAGCCGTCAGTCCCGCGCGTCCAGCCGCAACAACAGGCACAGGCAGCCGGCGACCATTGCGGCCGTCCCGCCGAGAAACAGCGTGCCGATCTCGAATCCCGCGTACGTGTAGTGACCCGACAGGCGCACGACCAGCGCCAGCGCGCAGACGAGCACGCCGATCACGCCGCACAGGCGGCCCATCCACAGCAGCGCGTCGTTCATCCTGCTCCTTCGAGTGAAGTGGTCGAACCGGCGGCGACGTAGTGGCCCGAACGGCCGCCACGCTTCTCAAGCAGGCGGATGGCGTCGATGCGCATCGCGCGATCGGCCGCCTTGCACATGTCGTAGATCGTCAGCAGGCCGGCGGCAACCCCCGTGAGCGCCTCCATTTCGACACCGGTCCGGTCGCGCGTCTCGACGGTCACCTCGATCGAGACGTCGCCGGCACCGTACGCGAACGCGACGTGGACGCGCGTGAGCATCAGCGGGTGCGCAAGCGGGATCAGGTCGGACGTGCGCTTCGCCGCCTGGATGGCCGCAATGCGCGCGACCCCCAGCACATCGCCCTTCTTCGCGGTGCCGCCCTGGATCATTTCGAGCGTCGTGCCGTCCATCGCGATGCGGCCGCCGGCCCGGGCGATGCGCAGCGTGACCTCCTTGCCGCCGACGTCGACCATCTGCGCGTGGCCCGACGCGTCGAAGTGCGTAAAATGACGCGAAGCCGCCGGCGCGCCGGCGGCGCTGGCGGTCGGTGTTCGGGGCTTGGTGCGTGCTCGCGGCATCGACGGTCGGCGTCGCCCGTGTGAACTCCGCGACGACCACGGAATCTTAGCACCACCCGCACTTTCCGACCGCCTCTTGAACGCCCGCCCGCAACGTACGATAGCCCGCCGGCTGACGGCCTCCGCCGTTGCCGTTGCGCTGCTGTTTGGCCCGCTTCCGCGCGTGTCGGCGGCGTCCGCGCAGGCGCTGCCCGATCTCGGCGATGCGGCGCAGTCGAACTTGTCCGCCGTGCAGGAACGCAAGCTCGGCGAGACGGTCATCCGCCAGTTGCGATCGAACGGGGCATACATCAACGACCCCGAGGTCAACGACTACCTGAACCAGCTCGGACACCGGATCGTCGCGGCCTCGAAGGATATCAAGCAGGACTTCGAATTCTTCGGCGTTCCCGATCCGCAGGTCAATGCGTTCGCGCTCCCCGGCGGCTACGTCGGCGTGCATACCGGCCTTATCCTGCTGACGCAGAACGAGTCCGAGCTCGCCGGCGTGCTCGCGCACGAGATCTCGCACGTGACGCAGCATCACGTGGCACGCGCCATCGGCGCACAGAAAGACTCGATGCTGATGTCGCTCGCCGGCCTCGCCCTCGCGATACTCGCCGCGCGCGGCAGCGGTGCGTCGAGCGGAGAATCCGCGTCGGCCGCGATCGCCGCCACTCAGGCGCTGACGATCCAGAACCAGCTGAATTTCACGCGGGAGAATGAGTACGAGGCCGACCGCATCGGTTTCCAGCGGCTCGACCAGGCCGGCTTCGACGTTACAGCAATGGCCACGTTCATGGAACGGATGCAGCGTGCGTTCCGCTTCATCGAGGGCAACGCGCCGACGTACCTGCGGACGCACCCGATCACCTACGAGCGCATCGCGGAAGCCCAGGCGCGCGCACAGGGCCATTCGTACCGCCAGGTGGCGTCGTCGCTGGACTTCCACCTCGTCAGGGCGCTTCTGCGCAGTTACCAGGGCGACGGCAAGGAGGCGGTGGCGTTCTTCGACACCGCGCTCGCCGAACGAAAATTCAACAACGAGATCGCCGCGCACTACGGCCTCGTCGCGTCGCTGCTGCGGGCGCGGGATTACGATCGCGCGAAGCGCGAGCTCGCGGCGCTCGAGAAGCTCGCGCCTCCGCACCCGATGATCGACGCGATCGCCGGCCATGTGCTACTGGACTCCGGCGACGTCGACGGTGCGATCCGGCGGTTCGAAGCCGGCGTCAACCGCTACCCGAACAAGATGCAGCTGGTCTACGACTATCCCGAGGCGCTGCTGCAGGCGGGACGCAACGCCGACGCCGCGCAGTTCGTCGAGCGGCAGATCGCGCGCTTTCCCGACGATGGCCCGCTGCAGTTGCTCGCCGCGCGCGCGTATGCCGCGCAGAATCGACAAATGCTCGCGCACCGGCACCAGGGCGAGTACTACGCGTGGCAGGGCAACCTCAAGGGCGCGGTCGAGCAGCTCGAAATCGCGTCGAAGCAGAAGGATGGCGACTTCTACCAGGCCTCCGTCGTCGAGACGCGCCTGCGGGCGCTGAGGCGCGAAGTGGCCGACCAGACCAAGTCGGTGTTCGGCGCACACGGTTAGCGCGCCGCTTGGCCGGGGCCTGATCGTCGACACCGTCCGCGCAAGGACCGCGGCCCCGGTTGCCATCGACATCACCATCGAGGTTCCACGCTGGAGTTTCGTCAAACGCGGATCGACCGGTCGCGTCGACTTCGTCTCGCCGCTGCCCTGCCCATTCAACTACGGCGCAGCCGAGTCGTATATCGGCCTCGAAGGCGACCTGCTCGATGCAGTGGTGCTCGGACCACGGTTGCCGTTCGGTACGCGGATCGCGACCTGTGCATGGAGCGCGATCACGCTCACCGATCGCGGCATGTCGGACGACAAGCTGATCTGCAGCGCCAATCCGCTCACCGACGACGAGCGGGCACGCGTGATCCGCTTCTTTCGCTTCTACGCGCGGTGCAAGGCCGCGCTCAACGCGCTGAGACGCCGCCCCGGCCGCAACGCATGCGACGGATGGCGCGATGCCGAAGATGCCATCGCGCGCGCGACGCCGCGAACCGCGTCGTGGTCGGGGGCGCCGGTCACGTACTGACGCCGCACGAACTTCTGCCACATTTGCCAGCTTCGATGCGCGTGCGCGGTCGCTTAGATTCAGGGCGTCCGCCCCCTCGTCGGAGTTCGCCCGTGAAAATCCTCGTCGTCGACGACCACCCGCTGGTCCAGCAGGCGCTCGCACAAGCGCTCCCCGTATTGCATGGCACGATCGATGTCATCGCCGCGCTCGACCGCGAACAGACACTGACGTCGCTGGCACGGCACCCCGACTGCGATCTGGTGTTGCTGGACCTTGCGTTGCCCGGTGCGCGGGGGTTCGACCTGCTGGCGCAGCTTCGCCGCGATTTTCCGCTGCTGCCCATCGTCGTGCTGTCGGCGACACATGACCGCGCCACCGTCGGCGCCGCGATGGCGGCGGGCGCGCAGGGCTACGTTGCCAAGACGTCGACGCCCGACGAGTTGCTCGACGCCGTTCGAACGGTGCTGTGCGGCGGCCGCAGCGTGACGAGTCGCATCGTGTCGTCCGGTCCGGCATTCGGCAGCGTCTCGGGTCATTCGCTGGGCTTGACACATCGGCAGGCCGACGTGCTACGGCTCCTCGCGCAGGGCAAGCCCAACAAGCTCATCTGCCGCGACCTCTGCCTGTCAGAAGGGACGGTGAAGGTTCACGTCAGCGCGATCCTGAAAGCACTGAACGTCCGTTCCCGCGCGCAGGCGATCGCAGAGCTCTCCCGTCGCGGCGTGATCGTCGACCCGGGCCAGCACCCCGACACCCATTGATCGTCCGCGATCCGTCAGCCGTCGATGAGCACCGCTGCGCCGATCGCGCCCGCGCTGCTGGCGCGCGCGCGTGCCGATCAGGTCGCGACGCTCTACGCGCAGGGACATCGCACATCGCTGTCGATGGGCCTGGGCGCGATCATCCTGTGCGGCGCGATGTGGAACGAAGTGCCGGTATCGGCGATGGCGCCGTGGTGCGCACTCATCGTGTTGAACCAGGCTTGGCGGACGGCGCTCTTGCGTGCCTTCCAGCGCGTACAGCCGGGCGCCGACGCCGCGCCCCGCTGGGGCACGTACTGGGCGGCGGGGTCGGCGCTCGCCGGGTCGTTGTGGGGCGCGGCGGGGGTGGCGATGTTTCCGGCGTCACAAGCCTATCAGGCGCTGCTGATCGTTTGCCTGTTCGGCGCGGCGTTCGGCGGCCTCAATCTGACCGCCGTCTACAGGCCTTCGTTCTACGGGTTCGTCGTCCCCGCGCTGGTTCCGCTGATGGTGCGTGTGGCCATCGTCGGCGACGAAGTTCACCTGCTGATCGCCGGCGTCATGAGCGTGGTGCTGACCTTCGTCATCGCTTTTGGCGACCAACTGAACGGCGTGCTGACGCGATCGCTCGTGATCCGGTACGAGAACGTCGACCTCATCGATGAGTTGAAGGATCGCACGCGCAGCGCGCTGGACGCGCGCGCCGCGGCCGAAGATGCGAACCGCGCCAAGAGCCAGCTGCTCGCAGCGGCGTCCCATGATCTGCGCCAGCCGCTGCACGCGCTCGGCCTGTACGTCGCCGCACTGTCCGTCCGCGCACGCTACACCGAATGGCGTGTGCTCGTGGAAAATGTCGAATCTGCCGCGAGCGCACTCGAGATGCAGTTCGCGCAACTGATCGACTTGTCCCGGCTCGACGCCGGCGTGCTCGTCCCCGAGCGCTCGGCCGTCCCGTTGGGACCGCTGCTCTCGCGCGTCGGCGCCGAGTTCGGTCCGCAGGCTGCGGCGCGCGGCTTGACGCTTCGCACCGTCGCGACGCAAGCGGTCGTGATCACTGACCCGGCCCTGCTCGAACGCATCGTCGGCAACCTCGTTTCGAATGCGATCCGTTACACCGAATGCGGTGGCGTAGTGGTCGGTGCGCGCCGTTGCGGAACCCACACCGCCATCGACGTGGTCGACAGCGGCATCGGCATCGCGCGCGAGCATCGCGAACGCGTCTTCGAGGATTTCTTCCGCGTGGGCGGTGACCGGCCGACCACGCCCGCGCACCGCGGCATGGGACTTGGACTCGCGATCGTCCGCCGCTTTGCAGCATTGCTCGGACACGAGATCGAACTCGAATCACGCCCGGGCGTCGGTTCGCGGTTTCGCGTGGTCGTGCCTCGCGCCGTATCAGGAACCCCACGCGCGCACCGGACGCGACCCCAGCGGCCCGCGAGCCTCGCGCCG
>JBDTNI010000057.1:0-8632 GCA_039933815.1 Betaproteobacteria bacterium | reverse complement strand
GAAGGCGAAGAAACGCAAGGCGGCTGCCAAGAAGTCGGCTGCCAAGAAGACCACCAAGCGCAAGGCGACGAAGAAGCGGGCTGCCAAGAAGGCGACGAAGAAACGCGCCGCCCCGAAGAAGCGCGCCGCCAAGAAGGCGACGAAGAAACGCGCTGCCCCCAAGAAGCGCGCCGCCAAGAAGGCGACGAAGCGGAAGGCGACGAAGAAACGCGCCGCCCCGAAGAAGCGCGCTGCCAAGAAGACGACCAAGAAGAGAGCCGCGAAGAAGAAGTAACGGCTTCGATTCTTTGCCGCCGCCCCCCTGGGGCGGACAGAAACGGGCGGCGCTTCAGGCGTCGCCCGTTTTGCCTTTTACGGGCGGCTCGGACGCGTCGTCTCGCGCACTCGATTGACGTCAGCGGCTTTGCGCCGTGGTCGTCGGTTTGGTGATCCGATGGCTCGTCGTCGCGCGCTTCGCACGTGAACTGCCCTTGTCGGTCTTCGCATGTGCGCTTCGGCTGCGGTGTCCTTGCGCCACGGATTTCACCGCAGCGACGTCACTCGTCACCTTGATCCGCTGACCCGTGCGCACGGTGTCGCGGGACAGCCGGTTCCAGCGCTTGAGCTCCTGCGTCGTCACGCCGTAGCGGGCGGCCACGGACTGCAACGTGTCGCCTCGCTGCACCGTGTGATAGAACGTGCGCCCGATCGGAACGGTGGTGAACACGGCGTCGACGAGCGATGCGGCGCCCTCCGCGGACGGGCGCTGCATCGGTACGAGCAGCGCGTAGCCTGCGGGCACCGTCTGGCGCGCCCCGATGCCGTTCACCGAACGCAGCGTTTCGATCGACATTCCATAGCGCAGGGCGAGCTGCGGCAACGTCTCGCCCGCCTTCATCCGGTGCGCCTGCCACGACACCAGGGGCTGATCCACGAGGTTGAGCTTCCCGGCAAAGATCTCCGCCTTGTCGATCGGGAGCAGGATCGCGTAGTCGTCAGCGCCGGAAATCACCGGTCGGTTGTGCTGCGGGTTCAGCGCCAGGAACTCGTCGAGTGGGAGCTCAGCCAGTTCGGCGGCAACTTTCACGTCCATCCTGACGGTGGTGCGAACGACGGCGAAATACGGCGCGTCGGGCACGTCGGCCATCACGAGCCCGAATTTTTCGGGCGCGGCGATGATGTTCTTGATCGCCTGCAGCTTCGGCACGTAGTTGCGCGTTTCGTCCGCCATCCGGCTCAGATTGTCGAAGTCGGTCGGCAGGCCCTGCGCGCGATTGCGGGCGATTGCACGCCGGACGTTGCCTTCGCCCCAGTTGTACGCGGCGAGCGACAGCTGCCAGTCGTTGAATTCGGCATTGAGCTTCTGCAGGTAATCGAGCGCCGAGCTCGTCGCCGCCACGACGTCGCGGCGCGAGTCGAACCACCACGTCTGCTTGAGGCCGTACGACGTGCCCGTCGATGGCATGAATTGCCAGATGCCCGACGCGCGGCTCCCCGAGATGGCCGTCGGATTGAACGCACTCTCCACGACGGGCAACAGCGCGATCTCGAGCGGCATCCCCCGCGCCTCGACCTCGGTCACGATGTGGTACAGGTACCTCCGGCTGCGCTCGACGACGCGCGCGACGTAGTCGGGCCGTTCGGAGTAGTACTGCTCCCATTTCTCGACGAGCGGCCCTTCGAGATCCGGAATCCCGTAGCCCTTGACGATGCGATCCCATAGATCGCCCTTAGCGGGCGGCAGCGGCTCCAGATCGGCGGCGGCGCCCCGAAACGGATCGACGAGCGCGATCTTTGGCGGCGACGGCGAGAATTCGATGACCGGCAGCGGCGTCGCGACCGCGGGAGGCGGTTCGACCGGTGGTGGCGGTGAAGGCGTCGCGCAGGCGGCAAGCGCGAGAACCAGCGAAAGGGTCAGGGATCGTCGATAGAGCACTCGTGCGGAATCTCGAAGGAAGGAAGGAACGCAAAATTTCGGCGATGGTAGGCCGCGTGACCGCGACCGTCAACCCGAATGGCCGCGTCCCGTCTCAGGGGAAGTCGTTTTTCCACGTCCTCAGTGTGGCGAACGTGTCGACCGCATCGCGCATCGCGCGGCCCGCGTGCCGCGAGGCGCCCGCCGTGACCGACGGCAGCGCCGCGCGGAGGAATGGGTTGGTCGCGTGCTCGTCGCCGATCGTCGACGGCAGCGTCGGCATTCCACCGTCGCGCTTGGCCGCCTCGCGCAACGCGCGCGCGAGTACATCGGCATTGTCGGGTTCGACCGCCGCAGCGAAGCGCAGGTTCGCAATCGTGTATTCGTGACCGCAATACACGCGCGTCGCCGGGGGCAGCGCGGCAAGCTTGGACAGCGAGGCCCACATCTGCGGCGGCGTGCCCTCGAACATGCGCCCGCACCCCGCGGCGAACAGCGTGTCGCCGCAGAACAGCAGAGGCTCGGCACCGTTCGAATGACACGCGATGTGTCCCGCCGTGTGACCCGGAATGTCGAGCGTGGTCAGCGCGAGTCCGACGCCGGGGACGTCGAACGCATCGCCCTCCGCAAGAGGATGCGTACGCATGGGAATCGACTCGCGCGCGGGTCCGAACACCGGCACGTCGTGGCGGCCACGAAGCGCAGCGATGCCGCCGACGTGATCGGCATGGTGGTGCGTGGCGATGATCGCCGACAGCCGCACGCGATTCGCGTCGAGCCACGCGAGCACGGGCGCCGCGTCGCCGGGATCGACGACCGCGGCCAGCGGACCCTCGCGAATGGCCCAGATGTAGTTGTCCCTGAAAGCGGGGATGGGGATAATCGCCGGCATGAGTGAACCTTTCGATGAGGCGAACGATGCGCCGAAAACGCTCGCGCATTGGTTCGCCACACCGCTCGGCGAATACCTGAAGCGCCGCGAACAGGCCTACTTCGATGAGACCGTCGCCGACATCTTCGGTTTCAACGCGCTGCAGGTCGGCCTCCCGTACTGCGCCTTTCTCGCGCAAAGCCGGATGGTCTCCAAGTGGACGCTCGACTACGATCCGCCGGCGGACATCATCGCAGATCCGCACGGCCTGCCGTTTTCGGAGAATTCGATCGACCTCATCGTCATGCCGCACGCGCTGGAATTCACCGACGACCCGCACCTGATGCTGCGCGAGGCGTGGCGCGTCGTGCGCCCGGACGGCCAGATCGTGATCTCCGGCTTCAATCCGTTCTCGCTGTTCGGCAGCAAGCGCTACTTTGGTCGCGGTGCTACACCGCCGTGGACCGGCAATTTCATCCCGCTGTACCGGTTGAAGGATTGGCTGACGCTGCTCGGGTTCGACGCCGTCGGCGGACGCTTCGACTGCTACGCGCCCCCGTTCGCGCAGGAGAAATGGCTGCGGCGGTTCGGGTTCTTCGAGAAGATGGGGGATCGCTGGTGGCCGATCACCGGCGGCGTGTATTACCTCCGCGCGACGAAGAAGGTGCTCGGCATGCGCGTGCTCACGCCTGCGTGGGAACGGCGCGAGCGGCGAGAGAAGGCGCTGGCGCCCGCCGGACGCGCCCGTGAAGGACTGACGACACGCCGCGTCGGCGAACGGCGCCGATGAGCCGCCGGGCCGGTATCCCGTCAGGCGCGGCGGCGGCAGACGCCGTCGTCGTCTACACGGACGGCGCGTGCAAGGGCAATCCGGGTCCCGGCGGGTGGGGCGCGGTGCTGATGTTCGACGGTCGCGAGAAGGAAATCTTCGGCGGCGAGGCGCACACGACGAACAACCGGATGGAGCTGACAGCGGTCATCCGCGCCCTCGAAGCGCTGCGCCGCGACTGCACGGTGGATCTGTACCTCGATTCGCAGTACGTGAAGCAGGGCATCCAGCAATGGATCCACACGTGGAAGAAAAACGGCTGGCTGACGAGCGATCGCAAGCCCGTGAAAAACGCGGAGCTGTGGCGCGAACTGGAGGCGCTCGTCGCGATGCACAATGTCCGCTGGCATTGGGTGCGCGGCCACGCCGACACGCCGGGCAATCACCGCGCCGACGCGCTCGCCAACCGCGGCGTGGTCGAACCGTCGCCGCGCGCCACCGGCTAGCGCGGTTGCCGCCGTCATTCCGCGGCGAGCGCGCGCTCGATGCGCCGCGCGAACACCGTCATCTCCTTTTCCGCCTGCCGGTCGCCCTTTTTCGCCGCCACGTCGATTCCCCGCCGGTACGCGTCCAGCGCCTCGCGGGGTGCACCCGTTTCCTGCAGCGCGCGGGCGTACAGCTTCCACGCGGCCGTGTAGTGCGGATCGAGCGCCACCGCCCGCTCAAGCGCCTCCACGGCATTCGACCACTCGCCGGATTTCGCGTATTCGTTGCCGATCGAGAAGCGCAACAGCGCGCCGTCCCTCCCCGACGCCAGCATGCGCAGGAAGCTCTCGAGCGCCGCGCGCTTCGGCGATTCGACCGGCGGATCGCTACCCGGCATGCCCGTCACCGCGCGATCATCTCGCCGGTTTCGCAGTCGACGCGCCGCATCGGGTAGATGACCGTACGCTCGGCGCCGTTCATCGTCCCTTCGATCGTCTCGTAGAGCCAGCCCTCGGTACCGCGACGATAGATGAGGCGGGCGGGAAACGTGTCCGCCGTGTTCGCGAACGTGAAGATCGTGTCCTTGTCGTCGACGGTGGTGCCCGCCAGCCGAAACGACGATGCCGACCGGTCGCCGGAGAACTGCGTGAAGACGATGCTGTCGGCACGCGATTCGATGCGCAGGAACTCGTAATCCTGCATCTTGCCGCGCAACACCGACTGGCCCGCGCCGACCAGCATGCCGCCGCGCAGCGGCAGCCACTGCTCGCGAAACTCGCGTTGGTTGACGCTTCCCTGCCAGCACCCTGACAGCCACGCCAGCGCGGCAATCGGACCCGTTGCAGCCGCGGGTTCCGCATCGGCGGCAGCGGCCGGCGGCGCGATGACCGTGCTCGCCGGCGCGTCCGCGGCCTCGCCACGCGTGCCCGCGTCGACCCCCGGGTCGCGCGTCGGTTGCTGTGCGAACGCCGCCTGCATCGCGAGCGCCGTCAGCACGAGCACGCATTGTCTGAGGCGCTTCCGCGCAAACGATCGTGTCGGCGATGGGGTCATTGCAGCCGCGCGAGGGGGAGATTCATCAGCAGGTTCTGCGGTTTGAGGCGAAGCCGGTTCTGCGCGTCCATGGCCATTGCCATCCACACCGGGCGGCCGGCGATGGCTGGCCGCATGTCTGCGGGCTCGTCGAAGTCGATGCGAAACAGGCAGAGGAGCCGCTTCATCCGTGCGTCGTCGACGCTCTGGCGGTTGTAGAGATCGTTGAGCATCGCGCTCGCTTCGGCGTCGAGGCCGACGTGCCACACCCAGTGCGCATCGTCGATCTCGCGCTCGGTGGCAATGGAGACGCGGATGCCCAGGAAATGGGCGATCCAGTCTTCCATGACCCGCATCAGCGCGGCGAGCGCCGCCCGCCCGCGGTTCAGGCTGATCGACACGTCGTGACGTTCGTCGCGTTCCCAGTAGGACGGACCGTTCTCGACATCGAGTACGTCGAGATCGACCGTGCGCAACGGTGTTCGGTTCCGTTCCAGCAGCTCGCCCAGCGATCCGAAGCCGCCGCCTTCCGCGAAAAGTTCCACGGTGACGTCGTCGGCCGCCATCACGGCGCCATCGTCCGTCACGGCGATTCGCTGCGTTCGAAACAGCATCTCGGCGGCGCGTGCCGCCAGCGGGTCGGCGCGCTCGCCGAGGACGTGACGCAGCAGGATCTGCGTCAGCTGCGCGACGAACAGCGGCGGAACGTCGACGCCTTCGCCCCGGAAGAGCGCCATGTACGCGGCTTCGAGCGACTCGGACGCCGCAAGCCGGTCTCGAAAACGCAGCCAGACGCGGAAGTTCTCGCGCGCGTCGTCATCGGTCACGTTCGCGAGCATGTCGGCCCCGATCGCCACGCGCGGATCCCTAATCAGCCGATCGTGCAACGCGAGTTCGCCCGCACACGATTCCGGCACCGGGGCGAGTTCGGGGCGCACGAGAAAGCTGCGCAAAAAGTCGTCGGTGATGCGCAGGCGGCCGTCGGCGTCGCGCGCGAGCAGTCGATAGCCGCAACTTCGCCAGAAGTCAGGCACCGCCGAGCATGGCCTTCTTGAGATCGTCCTGCGCCGGATGCTCGCCGATCCAGATGCGCGTCAACGCGTCGGCGAATGCCGCGCCGCTGATCGACCCGCGCACGGTTCCATCGAGGCCGACCGTCGTCGTGCCGTCGACGAAATCGAGCGTGACCACACTCCCTTCCTTCGCCGCTCCGAACGATTTCATGATGGCGGCGAGCTCGCCCGTCTGGACCGCCACGGCCTGCATCTCTGCGGCGCTCAGGTTCTGCTTCAATCCGTCGACCAGCGCGTCGATCAATTGGTCGGCCGACAGGTTGCGCAGGAGGTTGAGCTGGATTCTCCGCGGACTCCTGGCGAGCACGTCGTCGATCGTTCGCGCCTTCGCCGGAAGATAAAGGCTACCCACGTACACTTTGAAGATCGCCCGCTTGCGAACACCCGCCCCGTTCAACACGAGATCCTGTCCGGCGACGGATGCCTTGTCGTCGATCCTGACGCCTTCCACCTGCAGGGCCGGCGCGGCGGTGGACGCGGCGAGCGCCGCCAGTACGATCAATCCGCGTGTGTTCATCTCATGCTCCCCACGTTTGCCCAAGCAGCCTTGAACCGGCCGGCAGCGCCGGACGGCACGCCGGACGCGAGCGATACGCGGCGCGTCAATCGTCGCATCGTCATCATACGGCGCGACGGCGCGGCCTTCGCCCGCATCGCAGGGAACGGCGCGGGGCTCGTCGACCACCAGCGCCCGCGGGCGTCGCCGTCAGGTGACCGTTCGCCCGCCGGTCAGAACGTGTAGGTCAGCTGCGCGGAAAAGATGGTGACGCTCGCGTCGTAACTCCCCTTCAGCAAACCGTAGGCAGCCGTCGACCCGTTGTTCTGCGAGATGTCGGGACTCTTGACCGGGAGGTAGACGAACCCGGTGTCAACCGCGAGGTTGCGATTGAACTTGTATTGCGCGCCAACGGCGATCCAGTAGCGATCCCCGTCCGGCAACCGCGGTGTGCGGTCGGCCGTGCTGGTTGGCGACTGGTCGTAGGCGAGACCGCCGCGGAATGTCCACGCATCGTTCCAGTGATAGGTCGCACCGATCGACACGCGCCACGCGTCATCGAAGTTCTCCGGCGTCGTCGACAACAGGACGCCGGTCGTGCGCACGAAGCGCAGTTCCTTGAACACGGACCAGCGCGTGTACTGCACGTCGGCCATCACGTCCCACCGGTCGTCCAGACGGTGGAATACCGAGACGTTGGCGACGTCGGGCAGCTCGATATCCGCCCTGACGCCGCCATTCGCGAGCGCGCCGTTCACGCCCGTCGCCAGCAGTCCGACGACAGGCGCGAGCGCCGGCGGCAGCGTCGGCAATGCGGGCTGATCGAAGCTGACAGTGGCGTCGACGTGATACTTGATCGACGACCGATACGACGCGCCGACGCGCGTCTGAGGCGTAGCGTCCCAGAGAACGCCGACATTCCAGCCCCACGCGCTGTCGTCGCCTTCCACCTTGACCCGGGATTCGAGACCCGGCGTCAGCCCGACGATCGTCGGGATGAGCGCGGCCGGGATGAGACCGCCCGCAGCGGCCCGACCCGCGGCCTGCGCGAGCGCGGCGCTGTAATTGACGCGGCTCGTGAGTTCGGCGTCGACGCGTTGCCAGTTGACGCCGACACCGAATGCCAGCGTGTTGCTCGCCCGCCACGACACGGTCGGATTGACGTTGATCGTCTTGATGTCGGACTTGATCGCCTGGAAGCGGCCGATGAAGTTGTCGTCGTATTCGGTGACGAGCCCGAACGGCGCATTGATGCCGAGGCCGACCGCCCACTGGGCGTTGAGCGGCATTGCCGCGTAAATATTGGGAATGACGTTGACCGACCCGGCGTCGCCGCCCGTACCGCCGAGTGGCTGGAATGCGGCCGCCACCGATCCTTCGTCGCGGAACTTGAACGACGGCGTGACGATGTGAACCGCCGATGCGATCTGCGGTGACGCGAGCCTCGAGATTCCCGCCGCGTTGGACCACAGCGTCGATGCATCCTCCGCCGCGGCGGCGCCGCCGGCGAATGCATTGCCCATGCCGCTGCCGGAATTTTCCTGCAGCGCGAAGCCTGCGCCGTATGACTGCCCGGCCGCCAGCGCGGCCAGTACCGCACCGATAGCCGCGGCAACGCGGGTGGTCTGCATCGTGATGGATCGCATCGTTTTTCCTCCCGATCGGTAATGGTCTGACGCGCAGGCAGCCCGCCCTCCCGGCACTCGCCTGACGTCCGTATTGGCGATCCGACTATACACGCGACATTGGACAAAACCGGCGCGCTGCCCGTCCGCCGGCACCGGCGGGACAGCGCTTTGTGGCGTCGCCAACACAGGGGGGTAAAAATCGCGTTGCGCAGCTGCCGACGCACGCGTCGCCGCGGGTCTTTCCAACGACGCTCGTTCCCTTGATCGTCAGCCGTCGAGCGACGGCAACTCGCGTGGCTTGCGGTCCGCGCCGACGGCAACGTACGTGAGGCTCGCTTCGGTCACCTTCACCGTGACCTGCTCGCCGGGATTGCGCTCGGCGT
>JBDTNI010000056.1:0-8904 GCA_039933815.1 Betaproteobacteria bacterium | reverse complement strand
GACCATCGCAACGCTGCTTGCGAACACGCTCGACGCGGCGCGCCTGCAGGAAACGCCGGGAGGGCTTGCGCCGTGAACTTCCTGTGGCCATCGATGCTGCTCGGGCTGCTTGCGGTTCCGGCACTGATTGCCGCCTACGTCTACTGGCTGCGGCAACGCAAGAAGAACGCGGTCCGTTACCCGAGCCTCGCACTGCTCCGCGCCGCGCTGGGACCCGGCGACCGGATCAGGCGCCACGTTCCGCCCGTACTGCTGCTGCTTTCACTGGCGACGATGGTCGTTGCGATCGCGCGGCCCACGGCGATGGTCACGCTGCCGTCGCAGCAGCAGACAATCATCCTCGCGATCGACGTGTCGCTCAGCATGGGTGCGACGGACGTCGACCCGAACCGGTTGACGGCCGCGCAGGCCGCGGCGCGGTCGTTCATCGAAGAGCATCCGACGAATGCCCGCATCGGCATCGTCGCCTTCGGTGCGTCGGCGACGCTCGTCGCACCGCCGACGCGCGACAAGGAACTGCTGCTGGCGGCCATCGACAGCTTCCAGCTGCAACGAGGCACGGCCACCGGCAGTGCGCTCTATGTCGCGCTGGGGACGCTGTTCCCCGATGCCGGAATCGACGTGGCGTCGCTCGCGGTGCCGGGCGGATTCTGGCGCGGCACGCCCGAGCGGGCGAACGGCCCCGATCGCAGCCGCAAGCTCGATTCCGAACCGAAGGCCGAAACGAAGGCGCCGCCGCCCGTCGCGCCCGGTTCCTACAACAATGCGGTCGTGATCCTGATGAGCGACGGTCGCCGCACCACCGGACCCGACCCGATGGACGCCGCGCGGATGGCGGCCGACCGCGGCTTACGCGTATTCACCGTCGGCTTCGGCACCGCGGCCGGCGCCATGATCGGCTTCGACGGCTGGTCGGCGTACGTGAGGCTCGACGAGGAAACGCTGAAGGCGGTGGCGGACGTCACGCGGGGCGAGTATTACTACGCAGGGACGGCGGCTGACCTGACGAAGATCTACCATACGCTGAATTCGCGCCTGATCCTCGAGCGGAAGAGCCTCGAGATCACGTCGCTGCTGGCGGGACTGGCCGCGTTGCTGACGATCGTCGCGCTGGGACTGTCGCTGCTGTGGTTCAACCGCAGCAGCGTGGATTGATCGCGCGGCGCGGCGCAGCGCCGCGTGGTGCCGAGCGGCGCGACTGGGGCGCGAAGCACACGGCGCGTCGCTGCAGCGGGATCAGCGTAGCGGTCACGCCGCCAGCAAGCCGGGCTTCCGCTACGCGCGGAGGTGCCACGCTTTCGGTCGCGTGAACGTCTGGATGCCCATGGTCGACAGCGTGAGCCCGATGCCCGAGTGCCCGACGCCGGACCACGGCAGGCGAGGACTGACGCGGTCGCAGCAGTTCCAGTACACACTGCCGGCCCGCACGCGCGACAACAGACGACGCGCGCGCGCGACATCGTGCGTGTATGCGCCCGCGGTGAGACCGTAGGACGTGTCGTTCATCAGCTCGACGGCGGCGTCATCGTCCGCGACCGCCTGAATGCCAACGATCGGGCCGAAGCTCTCGTCGCGCATCACGAGCATCGAATGATCCACGTCAGCGAGCACCGTGGGGGCGAACCAGTTGCCCTTGCGCGCGATCGCCTGGCCGCCGACGAGGAGTTTTGCGCCCTTGCGTTTGGCATCGACGACCTGTCGCTTCAGCACGTCGAGCTGCGCACGCCGCGTGAGCGGGCCGATGTACGTGGCTGGGTCGGTCGGATCGCCGACACGGAAGCCCTTCACCGTCGTCACGAATGCGTCGACGAACGACGCATAGATCGACTCGTGCACGTAGATTCGCTCGACGGAACAGCACGACTGCCCGGTGTTGTAGAACGCCCCGTCGGCAACCGCCGCGGCGGTCGCCGCCACGTCGACATCGTCGCAGACGTAGACGGGATCCTTACCGCCGAGCTCGAGCTGCACCTTGATCATGCGCCGGGCGGCGCTGGCGGCGATCTTTGAGCCCGTCGCATACGAGCCGGTGAAAAACACGCCGTCGACCGGCTGCCGCAACAGCGCCGCACCGGTGGCGCCGCCGCCGACCACTGGCACGAAGACGTCGTCGGGCACGCCCGCGGCGTGCAGCAGGTCGGCGATGTGACGTCCGGTGAGCGTGGCGAACTCCGACGCCTTGTAAAGCACGGCGTTGCCGGCCACGAGGGCGGGCACGAATACGTTGCTGCCGACGAAATACGGGTAGTTCCACGCCGAAATGTTGGCGACGACGCCGAGCGGTTCGTGCGTGACGCGCTCGTCGAGCTTCTGCGCGGGATCGGCGTACACGCGGTCCTCGCGCAACGCGCGCGCCGATTCATCGATGAAGAAGTCCAGGCGGGCGAGCAGGCCCTTGAGTTCGTTGCGCGACTGCGCCATCGGTTTGCCGACTTCCTGCGTCAACGTAAACGCGAGCGCCTCGGTGCGCTCGACGACGAGCTCTCGGAAGCGCGCAATGGCGGCGATCCGCTTTCGAATCGGCGTGGCCGCCCAGCGCGGCTGCGCGGCGCGGGCAGCGGCGTACCGCGCGGCGACCTCGCGCGTGCCATCCGCGGCCACGCGAAGGATCAGTCCGCCCGTCGCGGGATTGGTGATCGACAGCGGCGCGATCGTCACGGCGTGCACTCGCCCGCGTCGGGTGCAGGCCGCGTCACTATCGCTTCGCTTTCCGGGCCCGGACCGCGTCAAGGAACTCGTTGAGGATCGGCGAGCCGTCGAGGTGCTCATCTCCGATGCCGGGTCCGAACATGAACTCCGGATGCCACTGGACGCCCAACACGTAGCTCGGGCCGCGCCAGCGGATCGCCTCGACGATGCCGTCGGGCACTGCCCGCGCCTCGACGATCATGCCGCGGCCGAGCTTGTTGACGGCTTGATGGTGAATCGTGTTGATCATCGCTTCCGCACGCGTCGGATAAAGCTTCGCGAGCTGCGTGCCGGGCACGAACTGCAACGAATGGAAGTTCCGCTCGTACTTGGCGATGTCGCGGTGGTCGATGGCGTCGGGTACCTGCGTCTCGATGTCCTGATACAACGTTCCGCCGAACGCAACGTTGATGAGCTGGCAGCCCCGGCAGATGCCGAGCACGGGTTTGCCCTTGCCGACGAACGCTTCGAACAGCTCGATCTCGTAGCGGTCACGGATCGCGTCGCCCTTCCATGCGGGGTCGCGGGGCTCTTCGCCGTACGTGGGCGGCGCGATGTCGGCGCCGCCCTGCAACACCAGTCCGTCGAGTGCCTCCGCGTAGTGGTAGAGGCGCATGTCGCTGCGCTGGATCATGCTAGCGCTTTCGATCGACGGGATCATCATGACCAGGACATTCCTGGACATCACCCAATGGGCGACGGACTGCTCGAGGTAATGCAGCGTCTTCGTGAAGACGCCACCGAGCGTGACCGGCTGGTCGGTCGGATGATGGATGCGCGCGGAGACGCCGATGAGCAGCGGGGGGGCCATGTGCGTTTACATCGCGTCGGCGAAGATCCGCCGGAAATCGTCCGCAGTGCAGCGCCGCGGATTGGTTTGATGGCAGATATCCGCCGTCGCAACGTCGACGAGGCGCGGAATGTCACTGGCGCTCAAGCGGCGCGCGCCCGCGTACGCCGACAAGTTGGCCGGAATGCCGAGATCGGCCTTCAGCCTTCCAGTCCATTCTACGAAAGCCGTCGCGCGCGCCTCGTCGGTACCGCGATCGCCGCCCGGCGCTCGTGCCACCCGCGCGAGTTCCGCGAGCTTGGCGGTGGCCACGGGAAGATTGAACCGGAGCACGTGGTCGATCATGATGCCGTTGGCGAGACCGTGATGAAGATCGGCGACCGTGGACAGCGCGTGCGCGCAGGAGTGCACGGCGCCGAGGTCCTTCTGGAATGCGATCGCGCCCATCATCGAGCTCATCAGCATGTCGCCGCGGGCCGCAAGGTCGCGACCGTTGCGAACCGCCACCGGCAGCGCGGCTGCGGCCAGGCGCACGCCCTCGACCGCGATACCGTCGCACAGCGGGTGCCACGCGGGCGACAGGTACGATTCGACGTTGTGCGTCAGCGCGTCCATGCCGGTCGCCGCGGTGATCGCGGGCGGCAGGTCGACGGTGAGTTCGGGGTCGGCGAACACCGCCTTGGCGAGCAGGGCGGGGGAGAAGATGATCTTCTTGACGTGCGTCTCGTCGTCCGAGATCACCGAGGATCGTCCCACCTCCGAGCCGGTGCCCGCGGTGGTCGGCACGGCGACGAAGCAGGGTAGCGGCCGTGTGATCGGCTTCACGCGCGGATGGTCCCACGCGTATTCGAGAATGTCGCCGTCGTGCACGGCCATCAACGCGATCGCCTTCGCCACGTCGAGCGCGGCCCCGCCGCCGATGCCGATGACGCTGTCGGCGCCGTCGGCGCGGAACGCGTCGGCACCCTGCGTCACCTGGCTGCGAACCGGGTTGCCAGCCACGCCGTCGAACACCGCGTGCACGACCCCACGCAACTCGTCGCGGAACCGCGCGAAGACCGGCAACGCCGCAAGGCCGCGATCGGTGACTACGAGCGGTCGCGCGAACCCGGCGCCCTGAAGATACGGCGCCACTTCGCGACGGCTGCCAACGCCGAAGCGAATGGCGGTGGGGAACGCAAACGAATGAACGGTCATCGGTCGAGACGCTGGGTCGTCGCACCGCCGTGCGCAGCGCTTCGCGCGTTCGCCGGGCGGTCGGGATTATTCATATGATTTCGAAATAGCGCTTGCGTTCCCAGTCGGTCACGGCGTCGAGCCACTGGCGCCATTCCCACTCCCGCGTGGCGGCGTAGTGGTCGACGAAATCGTCGCCGAACCAGTCGCGCGCGCGGTCGGACGCACGGAAGATCCGCGTGGTCTCGATCAGCGTGCGCGGCGCACGTGCGACGTTCTCGCCCCCCCGATTCGTACCTTCGATCGGAGGCGCGTCGAGCGGCAGGTTCCGTTCGATTCCATCGAGGCCGGCCGCGATGCACGCGGCCACTGCGAGGTAGGCGTTGACGTCGGCGCCTGGACACCGCGTCTCGAGCCGGGTCGCTTTCGGAGAGCCGGCCAGCACGCGGAAGCTCGCGGTCCGGTTGTCGAATCCCCACGTGGGCTTGACGGGGGCCCAGAAACCGTCGACCAGCCGCTTGTAGCTGTTCACCGTGGGCCAGAACATCGGCGCGAAGTCCATCAGCGTGGCCACCTGTCCGGCCAGGTAATGCTCGAACAGCGCGCTCATGCCGCGGCGTCCGCTCGCGTCGTGAAACACGTTGCGCGTGCCGTCGGACAGCGACTGATGGCAGTGGCCCGAGCAGCCGGGGTACTGCTGGCTCCATTTCGCCATGAAGCTCGGCATGATGCCGAAGCGCGACGCGATTTCCTTCGCGCCCGCCTTGAAGAGCACGCCGCGATCGGCGGCCTCGAGCGCTTCCGAGAACATGATTGCCGCCTCGTACACGCCCGGCCCCGTTTCGGTGTGCAGTCCTTCGATCGGAACACCGAACGCGGCCATCTCCTCCGACAGCGCCTTGAAGTAGTCGCGCGAATGATGCGCGCGCAGCAGCGAGTAGCCGTACATGCCAGGCGTCAGCGGCGTGGGCCCCACGCCCGCCTTGTCGGCCCAGGATTGCGGCGTCTCGATGAAATTGAACCATTCGAACTCGAGCCCGCACATCGCGACGAAGCCGAGCTTCTCGGCGCGTTTCAGCACCCGCTTCAGCACCTGGCGTCCATCGAGCGGGAACGGCTGGTCGCCGTGGTCGTCGCGGACGATGAACTCGCCGAGGAAGAAGTCGACGCCGTCGTCCCAGGGCACCGTGCGGTGTGTCGCCGGGTCGATGCGGGCGAGCGCGTCGGGGAACCCCTTGTGCCAGCCGGTCAGCGTCGTGTTGTCGTAGCAGACGTCGTGGCAGTCCCAGCCGAAGACGACGTCGCAGAAGCCGAAACCCGACTCGAGCGCGGACGCGAACTTGTCCTTGTGGATGTACTTGCCGCGCAGGATGCCATCGATGTCCGTGACCGCCACCTTGACCCGAGTGCCCGGGGACTGGCGAACGGCCGCCAGCGTTTCGGCAACGTCGGCGGACAGGGGCATGTCGATTCCTCGGCGAAAGCGGCTGGGACGTCGGCGCCGGGGCGCTCGCAGACGGACGTAGTCACATTTGCGATGCGCCGCAGCATGGCGCCTGCATTCTAGCGCAGCGCGCGGTCTGGCCGCCCGGAGCGAACTGTCACAATGCCGGCACGATGGTCATCGGCACGCTGCTCTTCACGCCCGCCGCGCGCCCGCCGCGAGACGAATGCGCGTGAACGCAACGACGATGTCGCCGGGTGTTGCGCGGACCGCGCTCCATGTGGCCGTCGCGTTGTTCGGCTTCGCCGCGCTGTTCGGCAAGTGGATCGCGCTACCTGCGTCGGCGATCGTCCTGGGACGCACCGTCGTCGGCGCCGCCGCGATCGCCGCGGTCCTGGCGGCGCGGCGGCAACCGATCGGACGGCCGGATGCCGCGCTGGCCGGGAGCGGTGCGATCCTGGCGGTTCACTGGGTGGCCTTTTTCGCCGCGGTCCAGGTGTCGACCGTCGCCATTGCGCTCATCGGCTATGCGAGCTTTCCGCTGTTCGTGCTCGCGTTCGAGCGCGGTCGCGGCGGCGTCAGCGCGGTCGAGACGATCTCGGCGGCAGCCGCGGTGGCGGGACTGGTACTCCTCATACCCAATTTTGCATGGACGGACGCGGCGGCGCGGGGGCTGGCGCTCGGCCTTCTGTCGGCGCTTGCCTTCGCGTGGTTGACGATTCGCAACCGCGCGAAGGTGGCGTCGGCCAATGCCGCACGGATCGCGCTGTGGCAGAACGCGTGCGCGGCCGCGTGCCTCGTGCCGTTCGTCGCGTTTTGCCCGCCGAGGGCGACTCCGGCGGCTTTTGACGTCGTGCTCGTCCTCGTACTGGGCGTCGTCTGCACGGGTCTCGCGCATACGCTGTTCATCGCCAGCATGCAGCGCGCGTCGGCGCGTGCCGCGAGCGTCGTCGCGGCGCTCGAGCCCGTGTATGGCATCGCCCTCGCCGCCGCGTTGCTGGGCGAGATACCGAGTGCGCGGACGCTCGCAGGTGGCGCGCTGATCGTCGCGGCGTCGGTCGTGGCTTCGCGCCGGATCGCGTGATACGCTGGCCGGCGATGAAACGGGAGACCGCGCCGACGACGCGCTGTGCGTCATTTCGTCTCGCGACGGGCGGACGGCGATGATCGTCGTCGTCATGGGCGTTTCGGGCTCGGGCAAGTCGACGGTCGGCGCAGCACTCGCGCAGTCGCTCGGGTGGGCGTTCCTCGATGCCGATGATTTTCATCCGGCCGACAACGTGGCCAAGATGGCGGCCGGCGTTCCGCTCACCGACGACGACCGCTGGCCGTGGCTGGATCGTGTCGCCGCCGAGCTGCGCACCACCGAGGCCGCGACCGGTCACGTCGTGCTCGCGTGCTCGGCGCTGCGCACGGCGTACCGCGCCCGATTGGCGCATGCGGGTCCGCTGCGCGTCGTGTACCTGTACGGGGAACAGTCGACGATCGCCGAACGGGTCCGGACGCGGCAGCATCGCTACATGCCGCCGACGCTATTGCCGAGCCAGTTCGCGACGCTCGAACCGCCCGACGACGCGATCGTCATTGACGTCCGCGACGCGGTCGACGTGCAGGTCGCGCGCATCGTCGCCGCACTCGGCGTTGGCGTCGCGGAGGGCACGCCGCTGCGCGACGCGATTTCGCCCGAGCGGGGCTGCAACGCAGCCGCCACCGGCAAGCCGTGACACGCCGGCGCTATCGCGAGGCGACCGAGCTCGTGCATCTCGGCCGCGATCCCCGTCGCTACTTGGGTGCGATCAACACGCCGGTCTTCCGCGCGTCGACGATGCTGCTGCCAACGGTGGCCGACCTCGAGCGCGCCGCGCGCGGCGAATACGCGGGCGTCGCCTACGGGCTGCACGGTCTGCCGACGGTCACGGATCTCCAGCAGGCGCTCGCCGATCTCGAGGGTGGCCACGCGGCACTTGCCGTTCCGTCGGGCCTCACGGCGACGACGCTCCCGTTGCTGGCGCTGTTGTCGCCGGGCGATCACCTGCTCGTCACCGACGCCGTGTACGGGCCGACCCGCCGCTTCTGCGAGAACCACCTGCGGCGCCTTGGCATCGACGTCAGCTATTACGATCCACTCGTCGGAGACGCCATCGGCGATGCGTTCCGGCCCTCGACGAAGGTGGTGTTCGCCGAGTCGCCGGGTTCGCTGACGTTCGATGTGCAGGACATCCCGGCCATCGCGTCGGCGGCGCATGCGCGCGACGCGCGCGTCGTGCTCGACAACACGTGGGCTACGGCGCTCGGCTTTCGCGCGTTCGATCACGGCGTGGACGTGTCGGTGCACGCGGCGACGAAATATATCGGCGGGCATTCCGACGTGCTGCTCGGCGCCATCGTCGCCAACCGCGAGACGTATCCGCTGCTGCACCGGCTGTGGACCGACATGGGCGTCACGCCGTCGGCCGACGACTGTTTCCTGGCGCTGCGCGGACTGCGAACGCTGGGAGTGCGGTTGCGGCGTCATCAGGACAGCGCGCTGGAGGTTGCGCGCTGGCTCGCGCAACGTCCGGAAGTGCGTGAAGTCCGCTATCCGGCACTTCCGGGCGATCGCGGTCACGCGCTGTGGCAGCGCGACTTCCGCATGGCCTCGGGCCTGTTCGGCATCGTGCTGCAATCGGCCAGTGACGCAGCCGTCGCGCGGATGCTCGACGGCATGCGACTCTTCGGCATGGGCTGGAGCTGGGGGGGCTTCGAAAGCCTGCTGATTCCGACGTGGCCCGACCGCACGCGAAGCGTGGTCCGGTGGAACCCGGGC